>JAITMT010000360.1 GCA_031277235.1 Tannerella sp. | reverse complement strand
CTCCTTTGGAGTCGAACGGGGTTGAAATATGACATTTTCTATAAACATGCAATCCCGTTGGGATTGAAAAGATGTTTGGGTATGAATAGGGATATACATTTTCAATTCTCTTCCACTTTTTCAAGATGGACTTCAAACCAAAATGACTGTGGCACATCCACTTCAAACCGTGCTGACTGCGAGACAGCATCAGAACTTGTTGTTCTTATATTCAGCCAGGGGATTTCATAATAAAACAATACTTTTGTTGTAACCGTCATCTGCGACTTATCATCGGAAACAACCAAATTATAATCCTTATCGCCTATTTTTAAATCCCACTGAATCCAACCGTTATCCCAAGGAGATGGAGATGTTGCAGCGTATTGATACGCTCCGGTTTCTATTCCATAGTTCAAATACAAATCCCAATAATTCCGATCTGTTTCTGAATCCAAGTCAGGTTCTGCCATTTCTCCCGAAACGTACATATAACCGTCTTCGTCGAAAAGATACATCATATCTCCTTCTGAAAAATCCCAAACCGGCGGAGTGGAAGGAAGAGCGTAGTTGGAAGCAAAGTTTACACTCGTAATTTTCCACTTGCCAGCGTAATAATCAGGTACTTCTTCCATCGTATTCTTATCGCACCCCGTCAGCGTCAAAAATATTCCGCAAATCATTGCGGGGAAAATCATTAAATTTAATCGTTTCATTTTTCTTTTAATGTTTGATTTATATTAAGTTAAATACATTTTTTCAATTTTTCCGTCATTTTTTCAGATCAAGTTTTAATCTATTTTGCAATAAATTCGTACCGAGTTTTATCTTTTTTTGCAATAAATTCGGGGCAAATATAACAAATTTTCCTGAAGAAAAAGCACAATTGGCAAAAAAATTTTAACAGAACTTCCCGGCAAAAATGAAAAGAAATCAATAAAATTGACTATTTTTGCACTCTGAAAAACAGCAATTACTGAAAAAAGACAGAAATATGAAATCGTACAGGAAAGAATTATGGTTTAACACTTCGCAGCGGCGGCAGTTCGTCAACATCACGCCCGAAGTGGAGCAATGCCTGCGGGAAAGCGGAATCCGCGAAGGTTTGCTGCTTTGCAACGCGATGCATATCACGGCAAGCGTTTTCATCAACGACGACGAGGGCGGGCTGCATCACGATTTTGAGGTGTGGCTCGAAAAATTGGCGCCCGAAAAGCCGCACAGCCAGTATCAACACAATGGTTTTGAGGACAATGCCGACGCGCACATCAAGCGCACGGTGATGGGACGCGAGGTGGTGTGCGCCGTAACGGACGGCAAACTGGATTTCGGTCCCTGGGAACAGATTTTCTACGGCGAGTTCGACGGCAAACGGCGTAAACGGGTATTGGTCAAAATAATCGGCGAATAGATGGGTAAAATACAGGATTTCAGGAATGTAGCGTTTAAGGACACGTCCTTTGCCAATTTGATGCAGAAACGCATTTTCGACGTGCTTTTGATTGCGACCAAATACGACGCCTTCATGCTCGAGGAAGACGGGCGCGTTGATGAACAGATATTTAACGAATATACTTCGTTGAGCCTCAGTTATCCGCCGCGCTTCACGCAGGCAACGACCGAGGAAGAAGCGCTGAGAGTGCTGAAAAAGAAGCAATTCGAACTTATTATCTTTATGCCGAACATGGTGGACAAGGATATTTTCTGCACGGCGAAAACGGTGAAAAAATTGCATCCGTCCATCCCCATCGTCGTTTTGACGCCCTTCTCGAAAGCGGTCTCGAAATGTATTGCCGATGAAGATTTACATGCCATAGATTACGTGTTTAGTTGGCTCGGCGATTCGGAACTGCTGCTTGCCATCGTCAAACTGATGGAAGATAAGATGAACGCTCCCGACGACACGAAAAGCGTTGGCGTTCAGATCATTCTGCTGGTCGAAGATTCGATTCGCTTTTATTCGGCGACGCTGGCGCACCTGTATCATTTTGTGCTTGAGCAAAGTATGGAATTTGCCCAGGAAGCGCTGAACGAACACCAGAAAAAGTTGCGCATGCGCGGTCGCCCGAAAATTATGCTTGCCCGCACCTACGAGGAGGCGGTCAGCATTTACGATGAATACGCCGATAATATGCTCGGCATCATCTCGGACATGAGTTTTCTGCGCGAAAACCGCAAGGATCCGCTCGCCGGCTATCATTTCTGCACGTATGCCCGCAAAAAGGACAAACACATTCCCATTATTCTGGAATCGTCTGAAAGCAAGAATATTGAATACGCCCAAATGCTCGATACCTCGTTCATAGACAAGCATTCAAAAACGTATCGCAGCGACCTGAAAAAAAATATTATAGAGCAATTCGGCTTCGGTGATTTCGTCATTCTGAATCCGGAAACGAAGGAAGAAATCATGCGTATCAAGAACCTGAGAGACCTGCAAAACAAGGTGTTCCAGATTCCCGACGATTCGCTGCGCTACCATTTTCTGCGCAATCATTTTTCGCGTTTCTTCTATTCGCGCGCCATGTTTCCGCCTGCCGAACTGCTGAAACAGGTGGACGGCAGCACCTACAAGGACATGGCGGAGGGCAAGCAGTTCGTGTTTGACGTCATCCTGCAATACCGGCGCATGAAAAATTTCGGCGTCGTGGCGCTGTACGAGAGGGAACGCTTCGATGAATACAGTTATTTCGCGCGAATCGGCAACGGTTCGCTCGGTGGAAAGGGACGCGGACTCGCTTTCATCGGGACGATGATTAAACGCCATCCGCGCCTCGAAAAGGAAAATTTCTCGGTGAATATGCCCAAAACGGTCGTGCTTTGCACCGATATCTTCGATGAATTCATGGAAACCAACAATCTCTATCAGGTGGCGCTCAGCGACATTGACAACGACGAAATGCTTGCCAATTTCCTGCAATCGAACCTGCCGAACCGGTTGATGGAAGATCTGATGGCGTTTCTCGAAGTGGTGAAGCGACCGATAGCCATACGCTCGTCAAGTCTTCTGGAAGACGCGCATTATCAGCCATTTGCCGGCGTATATTCCACCTATATGGTGCCGAACATGACGGATAAGTACGAGATGCTGCGCGCCGTCAGCGACGCTATCAAGGGCGTGTATGCTTCCGTTTTTTACAGGGACAGCAAAGCCTACATGACCGCCACAAGCAACGTGATCGAAAGCGAAAAAATGGCGATTGTATTGCAGGAATTGATCGGCAGACGCTACGGAGACCGGTTTTATCCGACCATCAGCGGCGTTGCCAAGTCGCTGAATTTCTATCCGATAGGCAATGAAAAACCCGAAGACGGAATTACCAACATGGCGCTCGGACTGGGTAAATATGTGGTTGATGGCGGCACTACACTCCGTTTTTCACCGAAACATCCTCGTAATATTCTGCAAATGAGTACACTGGAATATGCGCTCAGGGAAACGCAAACGTATTTTTTTGCGCTGGATATGAAAGACGCTCCGCTACAGTTCGCCGCCAACGATTCGTTTAATCTGGTGAAACTGCCTGTTAAAGAGGCGGATAAGGACGGCGTTTTGCAATTTATCACCTCGACTTACGATCCGCAGGATCATGTAATCTGGGACGGCTACTATCCCGAAGGACGCAAAATCCTTTCGTTTTCAGGCATTTTGCAACACGAAATCTTTCCGTTGAGCGATACGCTGGATTATCTGCTGAAAATCGGTCAGAAGGAGATGGCGCGTCCGGTAGAAATTGAATTTACGGTGGATATGAAGCCCGGCAACCGCGATCACGCCGTATTTTACATCCTGCAAATCCGTCCGATCGTGGATCAGAAGGAAATGATTAACGAAAACCTCGAACTCATCGAGAAAAAAGACACGATTCTCTATTCCAAAAATTCGCTGGGGCACGGCATTCATCATGTGCAGGATATTTTATACGTGAAAACAAATAAATTCGATTCGGCAAACAATCAGGCGATTGTGCGGGAACTGGAACGAATTAACCGGACTTTCTCCAATTCGGATCAGGAATATGTGCTGGTCGGTCCCGGACGCTGGGGAAGCGGCGATCCATGGCTCGGAATCCCGGTGAAATGGCCTCAAATCAGCAATGCGCGCGTGATTGCCGAGTGCAGCCTCGAAAACTACCGGATAGAACCGAGTCAGGGTACGCATTTTTTCCAAAACCTGACTTCCATCGGCGTGGGTTATTTCACCATCGGTCACGACGGCGCGGATTTTTTCGACGAAGCGTATCTCAACACGCTCCCCGCCACGGAAGAAACCGAATATCTGCGTCTCGTGCATTTCGACGAACCCATCGTCATCAAAATGGACGGGAGAAAGAATCTGGGAGTGGTGATGAAAAGTCAAGATCCCGACCAGACCCCGGAAGAAGGTTATCATAACATGGATTCGCCGATTTAGATAGAAGTTATTCAGGACAAAATACGCCTGATTTTCACACTTTCGTCATTGCGGACTTGATCCGCAATCTCCTGTAAATAAGGAGATTTTGAAACAAGATCGGCATGACGGGAAGGGGTTTTTAGAAGTTCCCGTGTTTTATTTTTAATGAATCTCCGCATAAACACCTAAAAGAGTGCAAAAATGAATCCAACGGATTCAAATATTTATAGAAAACGCAATTCGGGTTAATATACGACTCCGAAGGAGTCGAACGGAGGTTGAA
>JAITMT010000281.1 GCA_031277235.1 Tannerella sp. | reverse complement strand
CCCGAAACGGGAACCGGCGGCTGGGGCAAGGCGAAGAACGGGTTGGGATTTGCGCCTCCGGCAGGTTTTGCCTGTGCGCCGTTCACCGTTACGGGCGCATGAGTCCGTATCCGGCAGTTTCCGCCCAGCGTGGAACGGATGACCGCCGACGTTAACTTGCCGTTTTTCCATTCCATGTCCACCTCGAATCCGCCGCGGGCGCGGAGACCCTTCACGCTTCCGTCCTGCCAGACGCCGGGCAGGGCGGGCAGCAGGAACAATTCGCCGCCGTGACTTTGCAGCAGCATCTCCGTGATGCCCGCCGTGCCGCCGAAATTGCCGTCAATCTGGAAGGGCGGATGGGCGTCGAACAGGTTTGAATAGGTACCGCCGCCGCGCATGTTTACGTCGGTGGCGTCCACGTGCTTGAGTCCGTTTTTAAGCATCAGGTAAGCGTGGTTGCCGTCTTCCAGGCGCGCCCAGAAATTGATTTTCCATGCCATCGCCCATCCGGTTCCGCCGTCGCCGCGCATCAGGAGCGTTTGTTTGGCAGCCTGCGCGAGTTCGGGCGTTGCGCGGGGAAGAATCTCCCTGCCGGGATACAGTCCGAAAAGGTGCGACACGTGCCGGTGCTGCGGGTCCGTGTCCTCAAAGTCGAGGTACCATTCCTGCAACTGCCCTTTGGAACCGGTATGCGGCGGGTAAAGTTCCGCGCGGACGGCTTCGAGTTGCGCACGGAAACCGGCGTCCGTGTCCAGTATTTTCGACGCTTCGATGCAGTTGGCGAACAGGTCCCGGATGATTGCCATGTCCATCGCGGAGGCTTTGGCGATTTCTCCGGTCTGCGGTTTTCCCTGTCTGTCAATGTATCGAAATGTGTTTTCGGGCGACGACGAGGGATTTGTTACCCAATATCCGTCTGCATCCCTTACCAGCCAGCCCAGCATGAACTGTGCCGCACCCTTCATCAGCGGATAGGCTTTTTCGCGCAAAAACCGTTCGTCGCCGCCAAAAGCGTAATGCTCCCAAAGATGCTGTGCCAGCCATCCCCCCGCCATGGGCCAGCACGAAAAACGCGGCACCGCACGCGGATCGAAATTATCCATTCTGCCGACCGGATAACTCATTGCCCATACATCCGTGTTGTGATGCGCCGTCCAGCCTTCGAGACCGTAGTTCGTCTGCGCCGTTTTGGCGCCGTTGGCAGCCAGCGACTGCAGGAAATCAAGCAGCGGCTCGTGACATTCCTGCAAAGCAGTCGGCTCGGCAAGCCAGTAATTCATTTCGGTATTGATGTTTACCGTATAGTTGCACCCCCAGGGCGGCTGAACATGACGGTTCCAAATACCCTGCAGGTTGGAAGGCTGCGTGCCGGGACGCGAACTTGCGATGGTCAGGTAACGCCCGTACTGATAGTAGAGTTCCACCAGCCCGGGGTCGTCCGTTTCGGCAAGGCGGTTCAGGCGGCGGTCTGTAGGAACTGTATCGGAAGTGGCTTTTTCCGTTCCCAAATCCAGTTCCACGCGGTCGAACAGTGCGCGGTAATCGTCCGTATGCCGCTTCAGCAGGTTTGCATACAGTTCTTCCGGCGTATTTCCCGTGCCGAGCGCCTTTTGCATGTGTTCCGACGCTTCGACGGCAGGGTCTTTTCCTTCCAGTCCGGGCGATTTGTCATAACCGTTGAAACTTGTCGCCGCCGACAGGATAATGACTGCACAGTCGGCATTCTTCACGCCGAGACGGTCGCCGTTGCGGGTTACCGTACCGCCTTCGGGAAGTATTTTTACGTGTACTTCAAAGTTCATTCCTTCGCCCTTTTCGTCGTCGGCATACTTGATTTGCGGCTGCTCGTCGGGACGGTGGGCTACGTATTCGGGCGCCTTTCCCTTCAATATCAGACAGTCGTCAGCCGTTGCCGTCGCCGTGAAACGAAGTTCGCTTTCGAGGCGTGTGTCGAAATTCAGCGAGCCTTTTCTGTCGGCTTCGACACGGATCACCATGACCCGGTCGGGATATGAAACGAAAACCGAACGCAGGTAATTGACGCCACCCGAATTGAATTTCACGGTAGAAACCGCCTCGCTGATGTTCAGGTCGCGATGAAACGCGGTGTAAGCCGTATCCGCAATTGCCATGTCGAGGAAAAGATTTGCCATGGGCAGATAGCGGGCAGAGTAAAATCCCTGGGCGTTTTCACGCCAAAGTTGAGCGGCTTTGATGTAGTCGCCTTCATCAATTGCCTGGCGGATATCGGGAAGGGCAGCCTTTGCCTTGGGATTGTTGCCTTCGCGCGGCGCACCCGACCAGAGCGTATTTTCGTTGAGTTGATAATACTCGTTGAGCGGATTTCCATAAACCATTGCCCCTATATGCCCGTTACCCAGCGGCAGGGCTTCTTCCCAAACCTTCGCGGGACGGTCGTACCAGAGTTTCAAGGGTTTTGTTGGCTGTCTGTCGCCGCAGCCGGATAACATACAGACAATTGCCAATAAATAAATTCGTATGATATTTTTCATGTTTTTTACATTTATTCCATCCAAATTAAAGGATTGCGTACCGGCACGTTGCGCAGCACTTCATCCACCTGCGGGTCGTGGTCAAGCCGCGCCCAGAGGTCGAACCAGTCTTGCCGGTTGAAGGCGGCTGCTCCAAAAACGAGATAGGGATGCGCCACGGGCCATTCGTCCCAGTAGAGCACGTCTTTGCCGTAAGTCCATTTTTCCTTGTCGGCTGTGTAGGGATACAGAAATTCGATGCCTTTGAGGATATTTTTTCCGTCGGCGACGGTGAAATTCCACAGGTCATTGTCCCTGTCCGACAGGATTTGACAGAGCGTAACCATGGCGTCAAGGTTGAAAAGCGAATAACCGTAAGGCTTGGTGCGGGTGATTTCGCGCGGAAAACTGCCGTCGTCCCCCATCTGGTTGGGCAGCAATACTTCCCGATAAAGGTTGCGGCACATTTCGAGAATTTGTTGGTCGCCAGTCAGTTTGGCAAACGAAGCCACTTGCATTGCCCAGCAGGTTGCGTGATTGTTGGCGGCGTTTTTCTCCTGTTCGCTGTAGGGATGCGTCATCAGCCAGTTCAAGTATTCGGCAAACCACTGACGGATGGCTTCCCAATCGGCAGCGTCCACTCCGGCGGCATTGCGAATCTTGAGCAAAGCCTGCGCCACTTCCATCAGATGAACAGTGTCTATGATGCCTACGCCGCGACCCGTTACCCGTCCCTTGATGGCTTGTGCATACAGCAGGCTGGGATTCATCCTTGTCGCGGAATCCACAAACCATGCCAAAGCATGACGCATGATTTGTTGAGCATACTTTTCGTCTCCGGTGAGCAGATATGCCGAAGCCATCGCTCCGGCAATGCGGCTGAAACGTACCATCGCGTGGCGATGCGCCACAAAGTTATCGGGATTGGTTTCGCCGTCGCGCTGAATGTAGGGACCGTCGGGATTGGCGGGGTCGGGCCACCAGTAATCGCCCTCGGAATAGAAATCGTGCCGTCCACCGGCGCTACGGTCGCAGAACTGCGCGGTAACGGTTTCGGGACTTGCGTCCAGCCAGCCGTCTGCCTGCGCGAGTATGTAGGGTTTGAGCACGGCGGCGGTTTTGTCTTTCCATGTCTGTTGGCAGGAAAACATGAATATGAGTGACAGAATGAGGTATCTTTTCATGAGAATGATGTTTTTACAGTTAATATCCGATATTTTTCAGCGCTTGCAATCCCAAACGTTCTTTCAGTTGTGCAAGGTATAAACTTTGCGGGACAACGTTCACGTCGTGCGAATCGAAGATGCCTTCGGGCAGGTTCGGACCCGACCAGGGGCGGGGCAATTGCGTCCGTTTTCCCTTGCTGCCGATGACCCAATTATAAGTTCCCGGCGGCAACTGATTGACAAAATCGTGGGCTTCACAATTCCAAGCAACACACCAAGCGGTGCCCCAGCCATGACCCGAACCCATGCTGCCGCGATTTTTGAAATCCATCCCGCCGTCGGGAGCGCTGCAATTATCGAGCAACACACCGGTACTCCAGCGTTGATGACCTTCGATACGTCCATTCCCTTTGAAATTGCAATTCAGAAACACGATAGGACCCGTTTGTCCACCGCCCACTGCCACGAACCAGATGTTGTCGCCCTCAACCGAACAGCGGTCAAGCAATACCTGTCCCGCATTCGGCGCAAATTCGGCAGGCTTGGAAGAGCCTTCATGCCGCGCTTTGCGAATGACGGACACCCGCTGCGCCGTAATCCGATGTCCGCCAAAACCGACGCTTTCCATCGTTTCAATCAGGTCAAGGTCGCGCAGCCAGCAATCTTCGCCGGTTACACGCACGGCATAATACAAGGCAGTTGTATGGTTGACGGCTTGCGACGGCGATTCGATTCGCAGGCTCTCCAGACCGACTTGGCGCAACCAGGTTACACCGTTCGCCAACACCATCGTTATTTCGTCGTTAGCAAAATCGGCGCTGTATGAATCAACCAGCGGGACGTCCAGCGTGACGGTTTTCCCTTCGATGGATGCGATATGCCGTTCGGCAATCAGCAGGGAACCCGCCTTAATCCATGTTTGCGGTTTACCGTCGCGCACCATATCGTCCATCTGCATGAATTTGATCCATTTTTCGGTAACGGGTTTCCGAATCCATACCCTGTCTCCTGCCTTGAAGCCCGAAGCATCAGCGACCGTAAAACCGGTACTACCTGAGGGAATGTATTTTTCAGTGATTTTAACCGAATGTTCTTCCTTTCCGGTATTTCCGATACGGTTTCCCCGCTGTTGCCGGATGCCGTCGGAAAGTACAACCGCCGTATGTTTTTCGCCGGTCATGACAATGACGCTGCCGTCTTCCGTTTTTCCACTTCCGCGAAGTACCACGCCGTCGGCCGATACCGTAATCGTTTGCGAACACAGATATCTTCCGGGCATCAACAGTACCGCCCCGCGAAAACCCTTACTGTCCTGCGGCATCGCGGAGACTTGATTAATGGCGTCTTGAATGAGCGCCGTACAATCGGTTTTCGGGTCGGCAGGCGGCCGTACCGTAACTTTCACGGGAACGTCGGGCAAAGCAACGCCGCCACCCATGTATCCAGCATAGGAGAAATCCATGATGCGGTTGCCGCGATCATCTTTTTTATATACCAATTTACCCGCTGCATCGGGGTAAATCCATTGGCTTGCGGGCGTGATGGTCGAATTGATGCTGTGTCCGCCCGAATCTTTTCTTGCCTTTTGTTGTTCGGCTTTGCGTTCAAGCGCTTCTTTTGCCCTTATTGCCCTTTGCTTTTTGCTTTCCTCAATCATATCGGGAGAATGTTTGTCGGGATTAACCCAAAAGGAAAGGTTTTTGAAATGCACCTTGGAGGTGGCGGACGCCCAGTAAGCGCCGTTTTTGAAATACCAGACGGATCCTTCTCCACAGGGATAGGTATGCTGGAATCGTAGTTCGTTATTGATCCACACGCGCGCAATACCGGTAACGGGATCATAGGCGGCTTTGATGTTATGCCATTTGTCGAAGCCGTTCTCGATGATTACCTGCCGATGAACGCCATGGTAGAGGTTGCCGTTGTTTTTGACGTTGAGATAAACCGACTCGTGACCTCCGCCGCCGGTTCCGGTATTGGTTTTGATTTGCATGATGCAAGTGCCGTTGGTGCCTGATTCGTACATGACGTCGGCTTCAATCATGTGTTCGGCGTCTTGATCGAGCCAGTCGGGCCAGCGTAATTCAACACGCGTTCCACCGGGTGTGCCGGGCGGTCTCGCATCCCCTTTTTCAAGCATACAGGTAAAACTTCCGTTGCCGTGATCCCAAAAACGATCGCTGTCGGCTCTGATTGTCCAGTTTTGAAGTTTATAGGTGGGTGTCCATTTCGTCCAGCCTTCGTTGGGCGGTTTTGGAGACTCGGAAACTTCGCGGATTTCGTCGGCACCGACGGCATCGTAAAAACCGGTTTGGATGGGATGCCGGTCGCTGCGTGTATTTACGCGCGTCGCGTTATGCGACTCTGCCGTTACGCCGCTTTGCATGAAAATAAATGCGTTTACCGACAATAACAGCAGAAAAAATGATGATGATTTCTTTAACATGTTCATATATAATTAAAAATTAATTAACGACCGGAAGTTGCCTGGATACGGCTATTTCCGGGATAAATCCTTACAAGCACAACTCCGTGCGGATTAACTGCTGTCTTAAATTCCCTGTCGGATTCCGCAATATCTTGCTGCCTCCAAAGGTCTCGAACTTTTTGCGTGCCGCGAATTCCAAGATTTGACCATGTAACGGTGACTTCAATTTTGTGATCATTCAGATTGAAAATTCCCATTGCCACGGAGCCGTCTTCAAGGGGTTTCTGGTAAACAATATAGCCATCCCGGTCAATAATGGGCATTGCCATTTTTCCCAATGGATCCTGGTTTACTTCAATTACCTCATCGTTTGTAAGCAGACTTAATGTGAACTCATCCAGCCGCGATAAATCACAACCAAGCAATAATGGAGAACAAAGCATACTCCAAAGGCTTATATGCGTATATTGCTGGTCGGGAGTCAAAGCGGTATAATGAAGGTTTGGTCCCCAGCCAACATACCCGACAACCAACATATCGGGGTCGGCAAAATGTCCCGGACCGACAAAAGGCGCCCATTTGGTTTGCGAAAATCCCAAACTTTTGATACGATCCCAGTTGTCGCGAATATCTCCCGTGGTACGCCATACATTGGCATATTTCTCGAACATCATCGCATCTCCGTAGGGTCCGCTGTTGGACATGCTGAAAAGGACGTCGCGCTTCTGTTCGCGCAGGGCGTCGTGCATCTCTTTTACGTGATAGTAATCGTTGGGATTCCAATCGTATTTCAAATAATCAATTCCCCAGTCCATCCATTGCCGTACATCATTTTTCACAAAAGAGTATTTCCCATGGTGGTAGTTTACGCCATGCCCGCGTCTGCCGTTAGCATTCGGCTTTATGTAGCGATAGTGTTCATCAACTGTTCCGGGCTCGTTGATCCAGTCGGATGTCCCGTCGGGATTATCGGAGTACGAACCGACAAAACCCGCGTATGTTCCTACCCATGGACCGGAATATATACCGATTCGCAAACCCATTCCGTGAACCTGATCGAACAAACCTTTCATGTCGGGGAACTTCTTATTCGGCTGGATACCGTTGTATTTTCCGCCACGAATTGCCTGCCACCCGTCGTCAATGTTAATGTACGACCATCCGTGATTTATCAAATCGGTTTCTACCATTGCCTTGGCAGCCGCCAAAACCTTTTCCCGATCAATGGCTTCACCCCAGCAATTCCAACTGTTCCAGCCCATTGCCGGTGTAAGTCCGATTTGATCCCCTGCGATTATTCTGAACTCACGTTCATCGTTGCCCAAAGCGTTCGTGGCTTTCAGGCTTACCCTGTATGTACCGGCTTTCTTCACACTGCCGGTTATTCTTCCCGTTTGGGCGTCCAATTTGAGCCCCTTGGGAAGGTTTACAGCCGAAAATGTCATCGGACGTTTCCCTGTTGCCGGGATGGTATAAAAGAAAACGGATCCGGGACGGACTCCGAACACTTTTGCTCCATTGATTCGCGGGGTTTCCTTTGGAGGAGGCGTCAGAATGTATTTCTTCAGCGTATCGGGATTGATCCTTCCCTGCTGCGCCGTCAATGTTTGGAAACACGTGAAACCGACTGCAACAAAAAGCGCTGCGATTTTTGAAATTTTAAGGAGACTGCTTTTCATAAAAACTAAAAATTAAGGTTTATCATTTTATTTTTTAAACTTAACCGCCACCGTCTGTCCGGGTTTGATTTCTTTTTTCAACACCGTACCACCGGTATTATTGACGGTTACTTCCAATTTTGCGCCTTTGCGAACGACGTGTATATCAAAAACCTGTCCGAATGCACGACATGCCTTGATACTCATATGGTTCCATTTATCCGGCAAGCGCGGACATAAATCGAATGAACGGAGTCCGGTTGGGCGAATTCCGAAAATTCCTTCCGTATAAATACGGCAATATAATCCGCTTTCGGCAGAAAGATGACGTTGTGAACCTTCGGGCCACGCTTCTATGGCGTAAGGAACGTGATCGCCCAGCAGACGCCGTTGTGAATACCGTTCAAGGTATTCGAGTCCCTTTTCGGTGGCTCCTGCGGCAAATACTCCACGCAGAGCGTACAGCGTGGAACGGTCCCAATAGGTGTCCGTTCCGGCTTGTGTCAATAATCCGTCATTGGTCCACAGGCGTGGCGAAAACAGGGCGGCGATGGTTCCCTCCGTACGGTCGTAAATACCCATTGTCAGCGGAATACATATCCACGAACGCAATATGTCATTGCCTTCGTAATAACGATAGGTGTCAAATCCTTCGACATTATACCCGAAATGGCTTTCTATGGCTTTGCGCAAAGCTGCCGCCTCGTTTTTATAGGCATTCAATACATTTGCCGGTTTGCCGAGGTCTTTGCCCAGATAAGCCGCCGAAACAAGCGCATCGCAATACAAAGCCGAAGTACAGAGGTTGGCGTCGCCGGCAGGGAAGCGGTTTTCCAGTTCGTCGGAGTTGGAGGTTACCACGCCCTTGCTGTTGATTTTTCGTTTACAATACTCTAAACACCATTGTATCAAATGCCAAAGTTCTTCGGCTTCAGCCCTGTTGCCGCTTGCCAGTGCATAACGCGCTGCGCCGTAGGCTATCATGGCGCCGTCTCCCCGGTCTTTAGCGCCATGCCAGGTGGATTGTCCTTCCGAAATGATAGAACTTGGTATAGCCTTATATTCATCATTCATGAACCGTGCAAAATGACGGAACGAATTCATTGCCGATTCATTTCCTACCTGATATCCCAAAAACGGGAAAAAGGGATTTATGTATTCAGCCTGGTCGTTCGCCCAGATGGCGGCATAATAAGCCTCTCCGCCGGGACCATGCATGAATCCTCCCTTTGTCTTGTAAATACTTTCGGCGCCCCTTATTTTCGCAAAGGCAAACATACGGTTTAACACAGGATCGGGCGTTTCTACAACCAGGTTCGACCACCATTCGTTAATGAGCGATTGACGCGCAGCACGTTCCGCATCAATATCAGCAAGCGGAAAAGCCGGTTCGTTCGCCTTTCGTCCCGAAAACATCACAAAGAACGAAAGTGTATCTCCCTGTTTCAATTCAAACCAGCCTTTTTTTGAACTCTTGACATTAATCAGGTAATCCCCGTAGAGCGTCTGATCTGACGGAATAAAATATTCCATGCTGATGTCGGGCACACGCAACACAATATTACCCGTTCCATTGTTTTTATAGGTATATTCTTCCAGATAATAACACGATACGGGCGACGGATAATGAATGCGTGTCAGTTCCAATCCTCTTTCCATTTTATTCCTGCCCGACCCGTAATCAAACGCGCTTTCAACCTTCATAAAACCATTGAGCGTTATTTTGCTCACCTTTTCTCCTTCAAGGTTCATATCCATGAGTGTTACCAATTGTGGAATATCAATGTTGATTCGTTGGCGCAGGTTGGCTTGCGTGCGGGTTACCGGTTGCAGGCGAAGCATCGGAAACACAAGCGATCGGCTTACTGAAAAAGCGCCGGCGGCGTCCACACCGTATCGAAGCACCACCGACAATTGCTGCCCACTCATTTCGATGTGGTCGCTGTGCGGGATACGATCATTTATTTGCCATACTATTTCACCGTTGCCGGCAAGTTCCCAACGGGGTTTTTCCTGCGCCCGGATAACCAGACTAAACAGGAAAAGTGCAATATATACTGTCTGTTTCATGATTTTTTACTATGATTCAATAACTAACTATTCAACATTTAATCCAATGACCATACTTTCGGTCATTTTTTTACAAACCGGAACAAAGCCTTCGGTCATCAACTGTTCTCCCGTTAAGGTTTTACCGTCAAGTGTGAAAGATGAAGTCTGTCCTGGAGGCAGATTCAATTCTTTCAATTTATATTTCCGGGCAGGGTAAAGACCTTTCGGATAAATCCTTTCGTCGCCGCTGGTACCTGTCTGATATACGAATACAACGGCTTTATTCCGATCTTCTGTCACATACGATAATGCGGCGCGCGGATGTTCGTAAGGCGAAACCAACCGGTACAAATCGCCATACTGCACGACACTGCGCAGGCTGCGCTTGTACAGATCAATGCTGCGTCGGATATATTCGCGGTCTTCTCCGGAAACTTTCGCCAAGTCCATATCCACTCCATAAGCGCCGCTCATCGCTACATCCATGGCAAATTTTACCGGACGATTGCCCATTCGGGTAACATGAGCCGAAATGGTGTTGGCAGGAAAGAAGTGTGAAAAACCCCATTGAATCAACACCCTGCTCAGCGGATCGGTATTGTCGCTTGGCCAGAATGAATGAAAATATTGCAGGCTTCCGTAATCGGTACGTCCGCTACCGCCCGAACACACCATCATCATCACATCGGGAAATCCGGTAGCGGTTTTTTTCATCAGTTCGAGCAGTGCGAGATTGTAATCCACCAGCAGATGCGACTGTTTTTCGGCAGGCAGGTATGATGAGCCGGGCTGAGTAACATAGCGATTGGCGTCCCATTTTACATATTGGATGCCCGGGTTGGGTTTCAGTGTCTTCTCGATTACATCTTTCCACTCAAATTCCTGTACTTCCGGACGCGCGAGGTCAAGTATCAACTGATTGCGACCGTAAAGCGGCTCTCTTTGGGGTTGTGTGATTACCCAGTCGGGATGTTTGGTAAACAGTTCGCTTTGCGGATTTACCATTTCCGGTTCTAACCAGATTCCAAAGCCTATTTTTCGTTTGGCGGCTTCGTTGCACAGGTATGAAATGCCGCTGGGCAGTTTTTTCCGGTCGGGCGTCCAGTCGCCCAGACCATGCTTGTCATCGTCGCGGGCATACTGACCGTTGCCAAACCATCCGTCGTCGAGCAGGAACAGTTCGATACCGATTTCCTTAGCTCCATCGAACAGCGAAACAATCTTCTTTTCGTCGAAATCGCAATGTGTGGCTTCCCAGTTGTTGAGCAATACGGGACGGTCTTTGTTTCCGTCGCGGACGCCATTTTTCACAGCCCAGCGATGAATGTTGCGGCTTGCCTGTCCTTTGCCTTCTCCGCTGTACGTCCATAGCGTAACGGGCGTTCTGAATACTTCGTCTTTTGCAAGGCGGTAATGCGAACCGAAATGGTTGATGCCCGTCAGCGCCCGCAGATTGTTGTTCCAGTCGAGGTCGAAAGTCAAATGAAAACTGCCGGGCCAAAACAGCGATCCGGCGTATACTTCTCCGGAATCCTCGTCGGCTGCTTGACCAAGCGACAAAATAAACGACGGAATACGCATCTGATGTGCACGAACGCCAATTTTGGAATCAAGAACCTTTAAACCCGGCGTCAGGCGTTCCTCAACCAGAGTCGCTTCGCGCTTGTAGTTGCCGCAAAACTGTGTCAGCCAGTAATTACGCGCTCTAAACACCGGCGATGCCGAAGCGTAACGGTAAAGAGTTATTTCCGAATCCTCCCTGTGTCGAATTTCCGTCCACATTTCCATCACATCTTCTTTCTTGAATGCGCGGATATAAATGTCCGTGTAAAACGGATACTGCGGATCTTTCAGATGTATTACCGTCAGTTCGATATTGCTGTCGAGCGCTTCTGTTTCGTGCCCCGTATAGAACAAGTCGGTGGAGGTATTGCCGTCGGCGTGAGTGGCTTCAACAGCCGGTTCGGTAATAAAGCCGTTGCCCGACGCAGGATAGAACTCTCTTTCCCGCGAAGGTAATCGTTCGGGAACGGCATATTTTTCATCAATATTTCCATAACCGAGTTGATACAGGAAGTTGTCGCTCCCCACCATCAGCGCCAACGACGAACGATTAGTGGTAATCGTGAATATCTTGTTTTCAGCGGATTGACCAACAACCGGTAAAACGAACAGCAAAACGACAGCGATATAAGTTAAAAAATTGCGTACTCGGTTCATGATGGTTATTTTTACATTATTTTTCATGCAGTGTAAGTTCACTAATTGCCGATAATCCATCCGATTGCAGAATAGTGAGACGCACCTTCCATACGGTAATTTTCGGAAAGGTATGCGTTTTACGCGCACCAATGGTCTCGCCTTCTGCTAAAAGCGTGTAATCACTGTCCGTCTGTCCTTCGATTTTGTAGGCGCGAACGTTGGAAATTCCCGCGGGTTCGCTGATGATGAGCGCATTAATGACGAGCGGTCCTTCGGTGTCTATTTCAAAGGTGTTTCCGCGGTCGGAACGGCGATTTTCTCCGGGCATCCAATAAGTGGCGGAATTTCCGTCTAAGGCTTTTTCACCGCCGTATTGGCGCGGGTCATTCGTGTCGGATTGTCGTACGCTGTTGGTATTGACGGGACGCAGAAAGGCGAGGTTTTCGCCAAATTCGGGGTCAACCGGCGCAGGCGGTTCGGGACGGGGAACGGGCATTACCGGATTTTCGAGTGTAAATGCAGCAGGCGATCCGGGTGCATAACCGATGGCTTCGAGCACCGGAGCGCCAAGACGGTCGGCAAGTTGCGCGAGATAGAGACTTCGGGGGGCGACATGTGTACCGTGCGATTCGAATACGCCTTCGGGAAGGACAGGCGCGGTGTCGAAATAGCGGGCAGTTTGCCGGCGTTCACCGATGCAGCCGATTGCCCAGTTGATTGTTCCGGGCGGATTTTGGATGATAAAAGTTTTGGCTGTACAGTTCCACGCTACGCCCCATCCCATGCACCAGCCATGACCGGAACCGGCGACGCCGCGATTTGGAAAGTCAATGCCACCGTCAGGCGTGCGACAGTTATCAACGAGGAAACCGGTAGCCCAGCGCTGATGCGGCTGAATGCGCGAACCGCGTCCGGTGAAGTTGGAATTAAGCACAACGTTCGGACCGCTATCATAACTGTTGGTCCAGACCCAATAGGTATTGCCGCCGTCGGAACTGCACCGGTCTATGAGAATTTGACTGCCTTCGATACTGAAATCGGCGGGTTTCGAGGCGCCGAGATTGGTATGGGTGTGAGTGACGTGCGTGTTGCGGATGGTGATGCGGCGTCCGGTAATAGGGATGGTGTTCATCGTTTCGACGCACCACACATCATCCACCCAGCAGTCCTGACCGCCGATGCGGATGCCGGAATAAGGAGCGCTTCCGTAATCGGTTTCAAGCGGCGGGCATTGGATGCGCAAATGTTCAACGCCAACCTGCGATAGAGGCATCACAGGTTCGGATGCAGCGACACGTATGACTTCGACGGCGTTTTGACCGAGCAGGCTTGCGTTGTAGGAATCAGACAATGGTGCGTCAAGTGTAAAAGTTAGGGCGTTAATTGCAGTGATGCGGCGAATGTGGACGCCGGTACGTTCAAGACTGAGCCATGTTTGTGGGTTACCATTGCGTTTCATATTGTCCATTTCCATGAAATGAACCCATTCCTTTGTGGTAGGACGGCGAATCTGAATGATGTCGCCGACGGCAAAGCCTTCGCCGGAGGAAACATGAAACGAATTGGCGCCTGATGGAACATACGCGTCAACAATGACGGTACGTATATTGTTGGGATCGGTGAATCCGGCGCCACCGCGTGCACCGCGCTGCGTTCTTTCGGAATTGATGTTGATTGCCGGATATTTTTTTTCTCCGTTCAGCCGGATGACAGAAGCGTTTTCACCCTCGCTGCCACTACCGCGCAAAATGATGCCGCCAACAGAAATTCTGATACTTCGAGAACAATAATAATCGCCCGATTCAAGCAACACAGCCCCTCGTAAACCGTTTTCCATGACGGGCATGACGGCGACGGCGTCAATTGCCTCCTGAATTATATCTACGGCATCGGCTCCATTTGCCGGCGGACGTACTGTCTTTTTAACAGGAACGTTTGGAAAGGCTACGCCACCGCCCATGTAACCCGCATGTGAGAAGTCCATGATTTGGTTGCCCCGTTCATCCTTTTGATATACAAGATTACCTTTGGAATCATGGTAAACCCATTTGCTTTCAGGCAAACGATCCGGATTTTGCCCAAATGCAGTCAAGAAAAATCCACTGAAAATAACTGTTAAAATAATATTCCTTATTCGTTTCATGATGTTTTATAAATTGTATTATATCTTTCGAAACAGGAACGTCCAATTTCTCTCGCCTGTCCGGGTCGGATGGAAGGTGAGGCAGAGGGCGCCGCTGTACGCGATAGCCACTCACGACTGGATAAGGGAGACCGGGTGTGTATGTTTTCTGAAACCATATATTTAAGATTATTGTTCTTCTGTATCGGACTGCAAAATAATCACATTCTTTTGTCATTGACTTGAAAAATAATATCAAAAACTTGTAGTATTATCCCAATTCAATGATAATCGGGATAGAATGCTTTTTCTTTGGAATTAATTTATTCATAGCATAAATCCCCACCGGCGGAAATCCTTGAACCTCGAACCTTAAATAAAATCCAGGGCAACCGCATCAAAAATCCCGTTAGGGATTGGATATTGGTAGAAAACCGGCATATCTCCGTAACAAGTGTGCCGTAGGTACACGATTTTCATCCGGATTGCTTATAATCGTGTACCTACGGCACACAATACCGTGAATATAATATTTTTCTACCAATATTTTGTGCCTAACGGCACATTCTTACAGTCTGTCAGCAACATTTTTTTACCATATTTTGATGCGGGTGCCTTGAATTTTTTTAGCAATACTATTGTTGT
>JAITMT010000278.1 GCA_031277235.1 Tannerella sp. | reverse complement strand
TGTAAAACCATGATTTATGTTTCATATATCTGTCCCGTAGGGACAATATATTGGTAGAAAATAGATTATCTCCTCTATCAGCGTGCCTTTAGGTACGCAATTTGTTGAATCATTTTCTCCTGTCGCGTACCTGACGGCACGTTTTTCCGGGATTTACCGTTTGTTCTACCAATATTGCATCCCTAAAGGGATTTTAGGAGAATATACGGATATTCATAATAAAAAATATAAACCAAACATCAAAGGCAGGCGGATAAAGGCACAACCCATAAAACAGCCTTCAAAAAAAATCCGGTTTTAGGAATAAAAATCGTATCTTTGCCTGAGTCACCAGGACAAAGACAAGATGCAATACAAAGAATATCAACCAAATATATTATTATCCTCCTACATCGAAACCTATTGGACAAGCAGTGTTTCAGGAGGGACGGGTAAATCTCACAAAATCCTTCCCGACGGGTGCATGGACATTATTTTTATGTTCGACCGGGCAAGGGAAACCGTTTACGCAAAGATTGTCGGCACGATGACTGCGGCGCTCGAAGTCATTTATCCGCAAACGATACAGTTTTTTGGCATCCGTTTCAAACCTGCCGGGATAACGGCTTTTACACGTGTTCCTGTCCATGAATTTACCGATCGGGACGTGGAACTGTCGCTGGTGGATACGCTGTTTGACAAATTATTCGGCGAAACGCTTTCCGAAAAACAAACACCCGAAGAACTCATCGCACATACGGATAATTATCTGATAAACAACATGTCCGGTCTGTACCGGTACGACAGACAAATCATGAGCGCCGTTGATTTGATGGATGCTGCCAAAGGACGGCTGTCGCCTGCACAGGTCGCGTCCGACGTCTGCCTGTGTCCGCGACATTTTGAACGGAGATTCAAATCGGCTATCGGAATCTCCCCTAAAACATTTTCCAACATACTGAGATTCAGACATTCACTGCGATATTTGCAGAACCATCCCCGGATGGACTTGCTGTCTGCCGCCGTTGCCTTCGGATACTACGACCACACGCATCTCATCAGGGATTTCCGGACTTTTTCAGGTGAAACGCCGACTTCCCTGCGATAAAAAGTCGTTTTTTTACACAAACAATGTTACTTTTGTGCGTACCTTTGCCCAAAAATTCAACAATATGAAGTACGATTTTATACAGGAATATTGCCTCGCCAAAAAAGGCGCGGAAGAAGATTACCAGCAGGATTGGGACGCCATCCGCTATCGTGTAGGCGGGAAAATGTTTGTGCTCGTGGGAAACGACAAATCGGGGAAGGCGATAATTTCGGTTAAGCACGAGCCCGAACGTGGCGAGGAATTGCGCGAAAAATACGCGGATATTATCCCCGGATATTACTTGAACAAGACGCACTGGAGTTCGGTCTATCTCGATGGAAACGTTCCCGAAGCCGTGTTGAAACAGATGCTTGACGAGTCTTACGAACTGATTTTCAATTCGCTACCTAAAAAAACTCAAAACGAAATTATGAATTAATAATATAACGATATGAAAATAAACAAATTAACCCCCAACTTGGCAGTCGCCGACGTGCGGAAAACCGTGCAGTTTTATTGCGAAGTTCTTGATTTTGAACTGATGATGGCCGTGCGTGACACCCATGAAGTCATAGACGGTACTCAACTGCTCGAAGACAAGGAATATGTGTATGCAATGTTGAAAAAGGACAGCGTCGAAATCGCCTTTCAGCGCACGGACACGTTGAAGGAAGATGTTTCGCTGCTGGACGGCGCGACAATCGGGGCAAGCGCAGCGCTCTACATGGACGGCACGGGACTGGACGCATGGCACGAAACCTTGAAAAACAAAAACATTGCGATAACCGGCATCAAACACCAGTGGTACGGCGTAAAAGAGTTTTACATCCGGGACATAAACGGTTATGTTTTGGGATTTGCAGAACAGGAAGGAACAGGAAATCAATGAATTACAAGGAAATCATTTTCAGATACGATACGGAGATCGGCACGGAAACCGTCGGAGATATTCTGGCGGCAGAACTCGGCAACATCGGTTTCGAGAGTTTTGTGACGGATGATCAGGGACTTGCGGCATACGTCCGGGAAGACCTGTTCCGACAGGAAACGCTTAACGACTGTCTGGCGAATTTTCCCCTGCCCGGCGTCGCTTTTCGCTTCACCGTCAATCACATAGTGGGACAAAACTGGAACGAAGAATGGGAAAAGCATTATTTTCAGCCGATTCACATCGGGAAAGAATGCCTCATTCGTGCATCGTTTCACCCTGAAGAACAGGGCTTTCAATACGAAATCATCATTGACCCGAAAATGGCTTTCGGCACCGGCAATCACGCCACGACCTATTTGATGATTACCGAAATGTTGAAATTGGACTTGACCGGCAAGGAACTGCTGGACATGGGTTGCGGCACGGCGGTACTTGCCATCCTCGCCGCCAAAAAGGGCGCCAGCCGCGTCGTAGCCATTGATATTGACGAATGGGCGTACAACAATGCGCTCGAAAACTGCCGGCTCAACCATACGGAAAACATTCAGGTTGCGCAGGGTGGCGCGGAAAAAATTGCGGAGTTCGGCGTTTTCGACTATATTTTTGCCAATATCAACCGTAATATTCTGCTGTCGGATGTTTGGCGTTACGTCCCCGCGCTGAAAAAGGGCGGAAGCCTCTTGATGAGCGGGTTCTACGAAAACGATATTCCCGCCATTCGTCAGGAATGTGAAAATAATAGACTGACTGTGAGCGAATTCTCGGAACGGAACGGGTGGGTGGGTTTAGTGTGTAGTTTTTAGAGTTTAGAGTGTAGTTGTTTAATTGACAATTGACAATTGATAATGGGGGAGCGTGGCTAAATTCCCCTCATTTGGAGGGGTGGCGCGTAGCGACGGGGTGCTTCCTCCGACTGAGGGGAATTTCTCCGCTCGCGACGAATACCTGCAACGCCGCAGGTCGCTAACGCTGCAGTTATGAAAATCTGTCCTTTCAGGACATTTAAAACAAAAAGCGCCGTAAAATTTCATTTACAGCGCCTTGAGTTAGAAATCATACAATCTTTACTTTCCAACCTCAGCAATAAAATAGTCATTCTGGAAATCGGGGAAGAGCGCGGGAGCGTCCGTCGGATAATGCGTTATCAGTTTCCATTCGTCCGAAGCCGATTTGCGTTCGTAGCCCGCGTAGAACGTGTAGCGACCGTCGGAGACACCGTACACTGCTTTTTCCGAGACTTCGTTGAACGATTCCTTCTCGCTGTTCCAGTACGATAATTCGATCGTAAGGGTCTCGGATTCATACGTGTAATTCAACTTTTGCAGGCTGTTCCACTGGCGATCCCAGGCGTTCCATTGGGAGATCCGCTTTTCGACGACGCGATTTTGCGCGTCATACGTAAATTCGTAGCGGTAACGGGGGATCAGATACTTGCCCGCCGCATCCATTTCATAGACTTCCCGGCTTGACGCCAGTTCCTTCACGCCGGAATTGTTGGAATAGAATTTCGGACTTTC
>JAITMT010000249.1 GCA_031277235.1 Tannerella sp. | reverse complement strand
GAATCAATAACTTGTCTAATAATAAAACGTCTTCCGCAAGATTTACATAAATATCTCTGAACGTGATCTTTATGCCCATTCCCAACAATGAATGTAGAACTAAAATAAAAGCATTTTTTTATTCATATCTTTTTAAAGGCTGTAAATATATGAATTATATTCTCTTAAATAAGATTTCATCACCACTTTTGAACATTAAGCCGAAGATTATCGGATTATGAAGACAGTAAATACCATAATAGCAGTCGTTTGCACAGTGTTTTTGATTATTTCCGTTTTTCCCGGATTCGGCTGGCTTGCTTATATTTACGGCGGTTTTGCGAGCCTTATGCTTATCCTGTCATTTTTTGGCGGAGAAAAAGGCTGTGCCGCTCTTTTCTTTTTTCTTTTTGCCATTGTTCGCCTTTTGGGTGGCGGGTTGATTGGTTTTTGAGAATAATGGAGGTTGGTAGTTGGTAGTGTGTAGTGTGTAGAGTGAGTTTTTTTTTATAATCAAAATTTCGTACTTTTGTCACAAAAAACAACGATGAAACCCCATCAAAAAGCAAGCGAAATGACCGTCCCGGAACTGGCGGCATATATTGACCAGTCGGTGCTGAAACCGGAATTTACCGAAAGTGAGATTAGGAAATACATCAAGGAAGGCATTGACTATGGCTGCAAGACAGTTTGCATCAATCCCGCGTCCCTGGATATTGCCCGCGAATTGTGCCGATGGACGGATACGGGCATTTGTGTGGTTTGCGATTTTCCCTTCGGACTTTCGACGACCGTCTCCAAAATACGGCAGGCGGAGGAAATCTGTAAACAGGAAGATGTTGAAGATCTGGACGTTGTCGCCAATTACGGATGGATCAAAAGCGGCAAATGGGAGGACGTGGAGGCGGAAATGAAAGCCCTTGCGGAAGTAACCCATTCATTCGGCTCGCTGCTGAAAATCATTTTTGAAACCGACGCCCTGACCCTTGAAGAAGTCGTGAAAACCACCGAAATAGCCTGCAACACCGGCGTTGATTTTGTCAAAACCTCGACCGGATTTTATACCGGCGGCGAAAGTAAAGGCGCTACAGTTGAGGTGATTCAGGCAATGCTCGATACCGCCCGGGGACGGTGCAGGGTGAAAGGTTCCGGCGGCATCCGGACGCGGGAACATTTCTTCAAACTGATTGACATGGGCGTTGACCGGATGGGAATCGGCTACCGCTCAACCCCGGTCGTTTTGGGATTTCAACCGGAATAACGAAATTTATTGCTTACTTCGTAATTTGAAAATTTGAAAATTCAATCCAAAATCGTAAATCAAAAATTATATAATTTAAAATACAATGAACGAATTTGAAACAAATAACCGGACATTATTACAGTTGGTTGACGAATGGACGCCGAAACTGTCAGCCTTACCGGACGAAACGGTAACTTTCCGACCGGACAACGAGAGTTGGACTATCAAGGAAATCATCGGACACCTGATTGATTCAGCCTCGAACAATACGCACCGCTTCATCCATTTGCAGTATCAAGCCTCGCCCCTGATTTTTCCCGATTATGCGAACCTTGGAAATAACGACCGCTGGGTTGCCCTACAGGACTATCAAACGGAGAATTGGGAAGATTTGGTGCAGTTGTGGAAATACATGAACCGGCACATTGTCCACGTCATCCGCCGGGTAAATCCTGGCAAATTGGACAATGAATGGATTACCGCATCGGGTGAGAAAGTATCTCTCCGGAAGATGATTGCGGGTTATTTACAGCATGTCCAACTGCATTTGGGCGAAATCGGCGAAAGAATTGCCCGATTGCCCAATTGACGGACTCCCTGCTTTTTCGCGGGGCGATACCCTACACTGTTGAAAACAAGGCTTTTTCCCCAGAGACTGCCTGTTTTTCACCCCGTCTTGTCGTACTTCATTTATAATTTACCGGACAATTCCGTCAAGCGACAGATACCCAAATTGCATCTCATCATTAAAAATTATTATCAGCCTGTTATTTTCCCTGTCATAACAAAAATCCGAAATGAGGCGTTTTGTATCCAATGCTTGTTCGTAATTTCCCTCCAAATCGAATACAATAAATTTTGTTGCGTAGTGCTCCATGGGGGGAAGATTGTCTTCGCCTGAATAGGAGGCGATTATCCTGTTTCCGCAAATAGCAACTTTGCCGTAAGCCAGCAGCCTCCTTGAGTCGCTTAACCGGTTTGGACCGCGTACATTGTATTTCAACTGTCCGTCCAAATCGCTTATGGTCATCAAATCTACTTTTAGATAACATTCAACGATGATGCCGTCTTCGGTTGATACGGCAAACATTGTTCTTCTCTTGTGAATCTCGGGGTGAAAATTTGGAATGGGAACAATTTCACCCGTATTCATGTTCCATTTTCCCAAAGACTGGTTGAAACCCGAATTTCCTGTCGGCGCTATCATTCTACCGATACAAATCGAATCGTTGACAAACTGATATTTATCGGGAAACTGTACCGTATTGATGAAATTTTTCTCAAAAGGCATGTATCGGGGATTTGACAAAAGACTGTCCAATTCATATCCGAATATTTTCAATTTTCCATGGTCTGTTATATAAAAAGTCCTGCTTCCTTCCACTGCACCGATATATCCCATCATGACGATTTCACCCGGACCCTGTCCCCTTGATATGGCGCTCATTACCGGATGAAAATCATTTTTGTCAAATAAATGAATGTACTTGTCATAAGGATTTGCATCCATTATAATGAGATAATTATCAACCAGATACAGTCTTGAGATTGAACTTATCAATACTTCTTCCATCGGGATTTCCCGGATTTGGTCGTGAACATTTACAACATTATCACGCTCATTCCAATGCTTGTCTATTCCAGAGTTACGCGAACAACCGAAACAAACTGCCGCCAAAAACAAGAATAAATATTTTTTCATGGATTTTTATCATCTGACTACTATTTTTCCGGACTGTTTATCGGTTTTGATGAAATAGAGTCCGGGATTGACGCGCTTGGATGTGAAGCGGTTTGTTACCTTTTCGTACTGGATTCTCTGTCCGGAAATGTCATAAATACTGACTTCCTTAAATTCTCCGGTTACCGTAATCATATTGTTCCGGCATGTAATGATCAATTCGGGTATTGGCTCCGGATAGGGTTTTGAATCCGTACCGGCAGGCTCGTAATATGCCATGAAATCTACCGCAATATCCAGCGCCGTCCATTGAGGGTGAGGCTGCGGTCTCCCCCGTGCATCTATTTCTTCATACTCCCAACCGGGTCCGGCGCAGTATTCGTACTCCATGTTTTTGGTTGCATTTTCTATGGTAATCGTAAACTTGTTCTCGCCGGGCACCCGCTGCATTTCAACAAAATTTCCCCAGCCATCCGTCGGGTTGCCCACGATGTAAACGACTTTGGTTTTTGAAGGCACTTGAACCGTGTAGGTCAGTGAATTTGAGGGAGTAACGGGTGTTTCCGGATTATGGTAAGCCGCTCCCAAATCTTCGCGGGAGGTGTTAATTTCGTCGGAATAATTCGCCAGCGAATAAATTTCTCCCGTTTCCACGTCGGCAACGTACAAATCATATCCTCCCGCCGAGCCGGGACGGGTACTTGACAAAATCACCAGACGGTCATTGACCGGATAGGCGTCCGAATAATCGCCGTCCGTGCGGTTGAAGGGCAGGCTTGCGCCGTTCTGCCCGTTCCAGTATCCCCTGTAAATCTGGTCAATCCGGTTGGATGCCGAAAATCCGGCTGTGTAATAAAACGAGTTTCCGTCCGCCGCGACGGGATAATAATCCTGCAAGTCGGGCTTGTCGTACAAAACCTTAATCGCTTTCGTCTGAATGTCAATCAAGCAGATGGACGAATTTTGTCCGCCGTCTTTTGAACAGACGAGTTTTGCGCCGTCGGGACTGTAATAGGGCATTGAATAACTTGCACCTTCCGGAGTGAGCCAGTTGATGCTTCCGGTAGCGAGGGTCATTTCGCCGATCCGTTCGTTGCGTTTGAAAACAATTTTTTTGCCGTCGGGCGAAAATTTCGGATCTTCGTCGCGGGAGTTGCCGGTGGACAGCCTGACGGGCGCCTGCGAACTGCCCAATTCGTAAAGATAGATGCTCCAACTGTCTGTCGGCGGGTTAATTCCCATGAAAGTAATCTGCTTTCCGTCGGGCGAAAAATGGGCGTTCATGGGATGGGTGATGTTCCAGCTGTCGCCGAGTCGGATCAGTTGATTGCTCGCAAAATCAAAGAGATACAGCCGGGAATCTCTTGCGTCATAACTCGTGTAATTGTGATAGACCATCTTCCCTTTCAATACGGGTAGCGCCGCCACCGATTCGGTGCTGCTTACCGATGCGATACTTGCTTCAACGGCAGTGAAGCACAGGATTAAACCAATAAAAATTTTTAGGGTTTTCATAGATAATTTGTTTTGTTAATAGTTAATAATTTGTTTTAATATTAAATTCATTTCACGGCAAAGATACGGTTTTATTTTCTGAAAAACAAATTATTGTAAAATTTTTGCCGGTGATAAAAATGCTTCCCGCTCTTCGCTTGTGGGAAGTAGGGTTGTCAAGTTCTTTTCCCGTCAGGGATTATCGCCCGGTAGAAAGATCATTTACCCATAGGATGTGCCAAAATTTTATCTCGGCATTGAGGATGCGACTGTCCTGAAAGGACGGATTTTCATAACCGCAAGTCGTTGACCTGCGGCGCTTTGCAGATCTCCCCTTCTTCGTTCCGCAGGCAACGCTTCGCTCGCCTGCGGTTATGAAAATACGGCTTTTCAAGCCTCCCTGCACTATTGATTCATCCCTTTCGGGGAATAATCAACTCTTGCTCCCCACAAAATAATCTTCCTTTTCGCTGAAAAGTACGTTGAAACTGGTCAGACTACCGTAGATACGGGTAATGTATTGCTGGAGGTTGATTTTGTCTTCGTCGCTCAAACCCGTGTGGCTGTTGATGTTTTGCTCCAGTACCCGCAGGCGGTCGCGCACCATCACAATCTTGTGGAAAAACGTTTCGATGGGCATGTCTTTCGATTGGAGACCGGGATTGCCGGGGGTTAGCGTCAATGTTCCGCCTTCCCATTTGGAGCCCAGTTCCACCTTGTGTTCCAAGCCGTTGTAACGGTCGAGAAGCATTTTCAACGCCGTTTCAAATTCCTTTACACTCAGGCGAGGTTCGTTCAGCGGCATGGCGTCGTTTTCCTCGATGACGTCCGCCTCAAAACTCGATTTCATAAACTCTATCTCGCCGCCGCGAACAAAAATAACCTTGTAACTCAGTTGCCCGTTGCGGCTGATGACGCCTTCCCCGTATCTGGGATGGTCAATTCGCGTGCCTACATTCAATTCCCTGTTCATAACTATTGTTCATTTTGAATTTGCCGGCAAATATACGATAAATTTTTGAAAACCTGACAACCGCTCCCATTCCCTTCATTGAAAACGAAATTTGCAGAAATGAAAAAAGATAGTACCTTTGCGATGCAAATCTGTATTTTGTACTATCATTAAGAATGAAAAATATATCGGAATGCTGTCAATAATAATATGATAAAGAGTAAACTATTACATATATCAATTATCCTGATATTCAGCGGAATATTTTTTCAGACAAGGGCGGACGGCTCAGCCGATTCCGTGGTGTCGGTTCCCAAACGTCCCGTCAAGGCAGCCATTGAAACGGTAGGACTGAACCTGGGAATCTGGGCTTTCGACCGCTATGTGCTCGAAGCCGACTATGCGTACATCGGGTGGAACACTATCCGGCGCAATCTGCGGCATAATATGGTGTGGGACAACGACGAGTTTTCGGTCAATCTCCTTTTGCACCCCTATCAGGGCGGGATGTACTACAACGCGGCGCGAGCCAACGGAATGAGTATCGGCAACTCGGCTCTTTATGCCGTCGGAGGGAGTCTGGTGTGGGAATATTTCCTGGAAAACGAATCGCCCTCGCTGAACGATTTTATTTCGACGCCCCTTGGCGGTATCGGTTTGGGAGAAATCACTTTCCGGCTTGCCAATTTACTGGTAGATAGCCGTTCGACCGGTTGGGAGCGTTTCGGCAGGGAATTTCTGGGGTTCGTCGTCAATCCTGTTCACGGTATCAACAGAATCATCAGCGGAGATGCGTGGAGAATTTATCCGTATAACCGGAAAATGATTGAAAGTCTGCCGCTTCGATTCACCATGGCGGGAGGTTATCGCGGATTGTACGATAGTCAGGACGTCAGGATTGACAATGGAGCCTACATTGATTTTGACTTGCTTTACGGCAATATTTTTTCCGTGGAAAACGAGCGACCGTACGACGCCTTTTCCGCATCCATAACGTTGAATATGGTTTCCAATCAGCCGCTTTTGAGTGATTTCAACTTTATCGGCGAACTTTGGGGAAAGAGCGTCCCGCTTCGCAACGAAAAACTGGATTTGCACTGGGGCGTCTTTCAACATTTCGATTATTACAACTCCGGAAGCATTGAAGGTCAGCCATATACGAATACGTATCGCATTGCGGAGGCTGCTGCTTTCGGCATAGGCGGACAATTAATGTATAAAGTGATCAATAAAACCACGCTGACATCAAACCTTTTTGTTAATGCCGTACTGTTGGGCAGTTCCATAACAGACCATTACAGAGTTGATAATCGCGACTATAATCTTAGCAGCGGTTTCAGCACAAAATTCAATCTCGGTCTGAATTATAACCAAAAAGCAATCATCAGAACCGAGTTTGAAAACTATCGCCTTTTTACGTGGAACGAAACTTCCACCGACCAAAACCTGCCGGCTGAGCAGGAACCTCAAACCCCGAACTTGCGCGGCGACGAAGGAAATACGGGTTTTACCGTTATCAATCTTCAATTCTTTTATTTGTTCCGTCAAAACTATTTTTTCACTTTCGGCTCGTCCGCCTATCTCCGCAACAGCCACTATCGCTATTATCCAGACGTTCAGAGCAGAATCCTTGACAGCCATGTCGGCGTCGGATATTATTTTTGAGGGATTATAAATGATTCTTATTCAACGGGATCGTCCATTCGCCCGATAAAAAGGATGGTTCCCGTGCTTTTTTCCTTTATCAGATATAAAAAGGGGCGGTTGGCAGTAAAGGAAGGAGGGGGAGGAGGCGATTCTCCTATTGCCATTCCAATACTTGTAACAGCGGCGGCTTCAGTACCTGCTTCGTTTACTTCCACAAAAGTTTTTTGTATAATAGAAGAAACATACAATTTCAAATCGGAAATATTGGCGAAATTTGCGAGATCCCTGTCAGAAATCAATTTCATCCCTGCATTCCTTAAAATAACCTCAAGAGAAGAAAACTCACTCTCGACTTTGAATCGGGGAAGTGAAAGGCTAATTTCCCGGACATTTAATTTTTGCACAATATCTTGCCATTTTTCATCATCCAGATAATCAATCAACTGTCCAATATCGCTGCCATCAACAGGCATGATTGCCACCATGCTGAATGCCTGATTGCCATATGGCATTTCAACGCATTGTATGTAATCGTCTTTGTAATAAGGAAACGTTGAAAGTTGTCTCATCATATTTACCTGTTTCTTTTGATTGTCGGCAAGGGTAAAATCTTCCATTTTTGTATTAGCCTTATCAAACTCATGCATCCATCTGCTTTTGAAATAGAGAGCATTGATCAGATACATCATCATATCATCGGGTATAGGTTTTTCAACGATTTTCTTTATTTTGTCGTTTGTTTTTTCGGCGCACCAGTTGTTGATAGAATCGGCAGCATCGGGATTATTGAAATCGAGCGCATGTACGGTCGCGTCAAAATATTCCCGATTAATGTCCATAAAAGGCTGTTTTACAGGAAATCCGTCGCGATACCAGATGGAATTGGCGATGCCCATTTCCGTTTGCGGGTCAATTTCAAGCAATGTTTGCGAAATTTTTTGGTAATATTCATTGACTTCGGTTTCGGTGAAATCGCCCATACCGAGCACTTCAGCCATTTCTGTGCGCGTATCGCCCGAAGAGCCGTTGTACAGCATTCCCAATGCCAGATTGAGGCTCAGCGGCGAGAAAAAAGTATTGGATTCCGCCGAAACTTCCTTGAACATGCTGAATGCAAAACGGTTGTCGGTGCTTACTTTTTCTTTCTGCCTGACTGTCAATTCAATTGGATCGGCAGGTGGTAGTTGGAAAGGCTCAATCGCAAACTCTGTGCTCTGATAATTCGATAACTCGGTTGTAATCATGTTCTTCGAGGTAAAAACAATTGAATGGTTGGCAGTAAAGTGAAATTCTTCTATTTCAGGTATTTTTATGGATTTGGTTGAGCCGCTGGCAGTTGTGATGATCCAATATTCCCTGATAACGTCGTCCGCCCGCAAATCAACCAGTGCAGAAGGATGGACAGAAGACTTTGCTTCAGTCGCAGATTGTGCAACCGCGCCGCCGTTATTATTGTTGACGAGCAGTTTTGCGCTCCTGTCGCCGGCTTGCACGATGTAAATGCCCGGCGCCAAACTGACGGGTACGTCCGTGCGGTTTCCGTCGAATTTCGTCACCAACGCTCCGGTTGCGGCATATACGGCAATACCGTTTACCTTTTCGCTGAAATGCAGTTTGTTATTGGCATAATAAACAGTCCATGGCGAAGCGGTGATGTTGTCATTCGCCGTCGCGGTTCCTTTTGCTCGCGGCTCAAAACTGAATGTTGCCGCTGCAATGGGATGGAAAAATTTCTTTCCATTATCCAGGACAATCGTAACATTTTGTTCGGTAACTTCCATGCCTGTAATCATTTCCGTATTGTAGAAAGCAACTTCCTTGCCGTCCTCAAACGCAATCAGATGCCACGGATTTTGGGCGTCCTGCGCCTTTATACTTGCAACCGCAATCAGCAGTAAAAAGGTTGCAATCCCTGATGTTAAAAACTTTTTCATAGTCATTTTATTTTTGGATTATCAATTAATAACAGGCAAAGATATGACAATTTTTTATCTTCACAATATTTTTTGAAAATATTTTTCCTCTTTATAGTTGCATTTGTCAGTTGAAATTAAGTTTTGCATGGAAAAAAGTGTTATTTTTGCACAAAAATTACGGATTCGAAGGCTGTTTCAACAGCCGGTTTAGAACACGGAATACAAATAAAATTATGCTTAAAATATTGTACAAAATCTATTTTTGGCTCGTCGCGGTACCCCTGTATGCGATAGCAACCGCCTTGACTGCCACGACCGTCATTGTCGGCAGAATGTTTGGAGGCGAGAAGTTTTTCTCCTACTATCCGGGTATGGTCTGGTCGCGTTTGGCGACCGTCCTGACCTTGTGTCCCGTAAAAGTTACAGGCAGAGAGCATATTACGAAAGGTCAGAGTTACGTTTTCGTGTCCAATCACCAGAGCGCATTCGATATCTTCCTGATTTACGGACATTTGGGTGTTCCCATCAAATGGATGATGAAAAAGGGACTGGAAAAGATTCCGCTGGTAGGTCTTGCCTGCAAGAAAGCCGGCTTCATTTTTGTGGACAATTCTTCGGCAAAGGCGGCGCAGAAAAGTGTCCTTGAAGCCAAGGAAAAAATAAAAAACAGCGGCGGCAGTTCGCTGATTGTTTTTCCCGAAGGAGGACGCACGAAAGACGGTCATCTTCAAGCCTTTAAGCGTGGTGCCTATCTGATTGCGATGGAAATGCAACTGCCCATCGTCCCCATTACGCTCAACGGAACTTATAAGGTTATGAAAATGAATTCTTTCAACATCATGCCGCACCGTCTGGAAATGTTTATCCATGAGGCACTTGCGCCTCCTCCCGACATGGGAAAAGAGCATTTGCAGGCGCTTGCCGATACGACGCGCGAGACGATTTTTGCGTCGCTTTGGAAAGAATTTCAATAATTTTTTTAATTTTTTTCGCAAAAAAACTTGTAAATCAAAAATAAATGCGTTCCTTTGCTGCGTATTTTAAACAAATTATTTTTATTTTATGAACATTTATGTAGGAAACCTGAATTATCGGGTTCGTGAAAACGACTTACGGTCGTTGCTTGGACAGTACGGAACTGTCGAAAATGTAAAAGTGGTAAAAGATCGCGAAACGGGTCGTTCAAAGGGCTTTGCTTTCGTTGAAATGCCTGATGACGACGATGCGCAGCGAGCCATCGAAGAATTGAATGAAAAAGAGTTTGAAGGACGTAATATGGTGGTGAAAGAAGCGCTACCAAAACAGTAAATAAATATTTTTTATTCATCTAAAAAACTTCTGCCTTTGGGGGTGGAAGTTTTTTTTTGCGAAAGAAAAATTCCGTACATTTGCGAATCGAGACTGTCTCAAAAGATAAAAATATGATCATCGAAAATAGTGAAACACAGGACATTCCGGAAATTTTAAGGCTCTACGAAACCGCAAGAGAATTTCAAAAAGTGAAAGGCGCCGTTTTGTGGCCCGAATTTGAACAGGAACTCATTGAAATGGAAATTGCCGAAAATAGACAATGGAAAATTCTGATAAACAATCAAATAGCCTGCGTTTGG
>JAITMT010000238.1 GCA_031277235.1 Tannerella sp. | reverse complement strand
GAATCAATAACTTGTCTAATAATAAAACGTCTTCCGCAAGATTTACATAAATATCTCTGAACGTGATCTTTATGCCCATTCCTAACAATGAATGTAGAACTGCAATAAAAGCATTTTTTTATTCATATCTTTTCAAAGGCTGTAAATATATGAATTATATTCTCTTAAATAAGATTTCATCACCACTTTTGAACATTAAGCCCACAAATTATGATTGTTTGGGTGAACGGATGAATGGGAAAACGGGTGAACGGGTGAACGTAGGGTCAGACCTGCGTGTCTGCCCCTTGACGTCTGAATCACGATTTCAACAGGATTTAAAAGATTTACAGGATTTTATGAAATCCTGATAATCTTGAAAATCTTGTAAAAATCCCGGTTCAGACAAGAAACCACCCCGTCGCTCCGCGCCACCCCTCCGACGGAGGGGAATTACGCCGAATAAATTCCCCTCCTTCGGAGGGGTGTCCGCAGGACGGGGTGGTTTTATCCCTCTTTTTTTCTTTTTTTTAACCTCCAATAGGCTCATTAATAGTTATTTATGTCAATCTTCAAGATTATTTTCATTGACAGCAAGTTATCCGCGGATTGCGGGCGGCGGCGACTTCGTCGAGGCGGCGGACGGGCGTAGTGAGCGGCATCTCGTGCAAGGAGGCGGGATCGCTCAGAATCAGGTTGTAAACCTTTTCAAAAATCGCAATTACCTCATCCATCGTCTCTTTCGATTCGGTTTCGGTCGGTTCGAGCATCAACGCTTCGGGCACGATGAGCGGGAAATACATTGTCGGCGGGTGTATCCCGTTCTCCAACAGCGTTTTCGCTACATCCAACGCCGAAACACCGTATTGATCCTTGACATTCTTCAAGGTCAGCACAAATTCGTGCATGCAAATTCCGTCGTAAGCCACATCGAAAAATTTCGCCAATTTCACACGCATGTAGTTGGCATTCAGCACTGCATGTGTCGAAACATTTTTAATACCCTCTGCTCCAAGCGTTTTAATGTACGTTAAAGCCCTGACGACGATTAAGAAATTGCCGTAAAACGCCTTTACGCTGCCGATCGATTTTTCGGGACGGTTGAATTTATATTTTCCGTCTTCTTCAATCACCTCATAATCAGGCATAAAATCTCTTAAAAATTCCTTGCAACCTACGGGACCCGCGCCCGGACCGCCACCGCCATGCGGCGTAGAGAACGTTTTATGCAAGTTCAGGTGAATCACGTCGAAGCCCATATCGCCCGGACGGGTAACGCCGACAATCGCATTCAGATTGGCTCCGTCGTAGTAGTTCAGACCGCCTGCGTCATGTATTATCTTCGTGATTTCCAGGATATTTCTCTCAAAAATACCAACCGTATTCGGATTGGTAAGCATGAAGCCCGCCGTGTCCTCGCCGGCAACTTCGCGCAGTTTTTCCAAATCAACGCAACCTTCGGCATTGGAAGGAATATTCACGACCGTGTAGCCCGCCATCGTCGCCGAAGCGGGATTCGTGCCATGCGCCGCGTCGGGCACAATGATTTTCGTGCGTTTCGTGTCGCCGCGCGATTCGTGGTACGCTTTTATCATCATCACGCCGGTAAATTCTCCGTGCGAACCTGCGGCAGGCTGCATCGTTACGGCGTCCATTCCCGTGATTTCGCACAGCGCCTTTTCCGCCTCGGAAATCACTTGCAAACAACCCTGTACGGTATGTTCGGGCTGCAACGGGTGAATTTCCGCAAAGCCGCTTAACGCCGCCATTTCCTCATTGACGCGCGGATTGTATTTCATCGTGCACGAGCCGAGCGGATAAAACCCGCTGTTGACGCCGAAAGTGCGCTTCATCAGGCGCGTGTAGTGGCGGCTCAGTTCCACTTCTGACAGTTGCGGCAAATCCAGCGCGATACCTCTTTTTTCAAATCCGGACAGTTGATAGGGCGGCACGTCCAAGGCGGGCAACAAGTCGCAACCGTGCCCTTCTCCGCTTATTTCAAATATTAGTTTCATTTTATATTTCCCAATAAATCAACCAGATAATCAATTTCTTCCTTCGTGTTCATTTCGGTGAAACACCACAGAATACCGTTATTTTCAACGGGATAGCCTCCCAAAATATCTTCCTTTTCGAGCGCCATTTGCAGCAGCGCCATATCGTAGGGACATTCGGTAACAAATTCGTTGAAAAAATCACTCTTGTAGCGAAGCGAAAAGCCCGGAATGGCACTGATTTTTTCGGCGGCGTAATGCGCTTTTGAAATGCAGTGCATACCGACGTTTTGCAAGCCTTCCGCGCCCATCGCCGCCATGTAAACGGCTGCCGTCATGGCACATAGCGCCTGATTGGAGCAAATATTCGACGACGCCTTTTCGCGGCGGATGTGCTGTTCGCGGGCTTGGAGCGTCAGCACGAAAGCGCGTTTGCCGCCCACGTCGGTCGTTTCGCCCGCGATGCGCCCCGGCAGTTTGCGCAACATAGCCGTCGTAGAAGTCATAAAACCGAGATACGGACCGCCAAAAGCGAGCGACATGCCGAGCGGCTGCCCTTCGCCGACCGCAATATCGGCGCCATATTCGGCAGGCGTTTTCAAAACGCCGAGCGAAACCGGATTGACGCCCATCACGAACTTCGCACCGAAGTTGTGCATAATGCTTCCAAAAACTTCCGCTTCCTCTATAATTCCATAATAATTAGGCTGTTGCAGATAAAATCCTGCGACCGTATCGTCTAAATTTTCCTTCAATATTTCGGTATCCGTGAGACCGTCTCCGTTCAGTGGAATGACGACGATTTCCGTTCCCGTACCGTGGCAATAGGTTTGCATCGTACTGATTGTCATTGGATTAGCGCCTTCCGAAACAAGCATCTTCGTGCGTTTGCGTTCCACGCACATCGCAATCGCCTCGGCTGCAGCCGTTGCGCCGTCATACACGGATGCGTTGGAAACGTCCATGCCCGTGAGGGTGCAAATCATCGTTTGATACTCGAAAATGGATTGCAGCACGCCCTGCGAAATTTCTGCCTGGTAGGGCGTATAAGCCGTCTGAAATTCCTCTTTTCCCGTGATACTCTTGACAATAGACGGAATGTAGTGATTATAAGCGCCTGCGCCTCTAAAAATGGTTTTGAAACGTTTGTTGCGGTCGGCAATTTTGCCCATCGCCCGCTTCACTTCGAGTTCGGACAGACCGCCCGGAAGATTCAGCCTTTTCAACTTGATTTCATCCGGAATCCGGCTGAAAAGTTCTTCCGTCGCTTTCAGTCCTATTTCTTTCAGCATCAGTTCTTTCTCTGATATGCTGACAGGAATGTACTTGTTCATCAATGTCCTCCGTTTTTACAAAATTCTTCGTATTCGTCCGGCGTCATCAACGCGGTTTTGTCGGAAATGTTTTCCACTTCGATAAACCAGCTGCCGTAAGGGTCTTCGTTGATGATTTCGGGACTGTTGATCACTTCTTCATTAATAGCTGATACCGTGGCTGTTACGGGGGACAAAACATCCGAAACGGCTTTGACGGATTCCACGTCTGCAAAAGCCTGACCGACCGTAACGGAGTCGCCCGGCGCCGGTAAATTCACGAAAACAAGATCGCCCAATTCGTGTTGTGCAAAATCGGAAATGCCGATACGCGCCGTCGTATCGCCTGTCATCTCTACCCATTCGTGGGTCTTGGCATAAAGCAAGTTAGTTGGTGTATTCATATTTTTTATATTTTAGATTAATTTTATGCTGCAAATTTAGACATTTTTTTTGATTTTTCAATAATTGGCGCCTATATTTTATCCATTTTCGCCCAATTTCTGCAACAAGACAATTCCGGTAACAGAAAAAGTATTCTTCATTCCAGCCTCATTATCTTGATTCTTTGAATCATTCTCCATCCTGTAAATCATAAAAATTACAGTTCAGACAAAAAAAAGACGGGGCGTACCCCGTCTCCACAATCTTAACATTAGTATGCTATCACCTCAAACTCATCAGCCTTAATCGCTTGCAGCAGTTGCAAATCGTCATTGTCCCAGCGTTCGTCCGGAGCGCCGGTGATAAACATGTTGCTGCCGATATCAGCCAGAATAAGTCCATATTTTTTCAAAGCCGTCAAAATAATTTGATTGGTTACCGAAAAACCGCTGATATCGTAATCGGCTCTCAATCGGATCCTTGCCCCCATCGGTAACGAATTGGGACCTCCCGTACTGTTCACCTTATGGCGTGCAGGGGCAATGTAACTTGGATTTACATTGTCGAGAGAAAGCGTAAAACGAATGGGATGATCAATTTCTCCTTTCAGAATTTCTTCATACCGTACCAAACCCGGGAAAATCGGCAGACCTGCTGCGTCGGCGGACGTCCAGCCATCGGGTCGCAAGTCGTTGCTGTTCAGATCGAAAATGGCGCCGGAAGCAGCTTCCCATTTTCCGTTGTTTACACTGGCAGCAAACAATTCATATAAAATACCATTGTCCTTGTCCACCGCTATTACATGCGCGTCGCCGGTTCCGTTGCCTTCAATGGGTGCATCCAAAGGTATGGCATAGGGACCCGTGTCGCTTTCATCGCCATAATCTGTGAACGTTACGTCTATTTTGGGTTGCGAACCGCACACTACCACATAGGGAATACCGATCGCTCCACCGCTGCCAAAATCGGCATGTAGCCCGACTCCTCCGTATGCGCTGAGTATTTGGACGCTGTTTGGATGAACTGGGCTTGTAGAAATGTCTTTATTCCATGCATTATCCGCCGGAAAAATCATTATATCCTCCGCGTCTGCCAGTGTGGCAGAACAGGCGGGGGTTACGACGGTTCCCGCTTTCTGCCTGACAATCACCGTATCCGTTTCATTATTGTAACGGAAAAATATACTGTCGGTACGTGCTACGGTTGTTCCATTCGCTTCAACTTCAACATAGACAATACCATCTCCGTTCCCAATGTTCGGCGAAACATGAATCCACGTTGCATTGGTGGACGCACGCCATACGCCCGGACAGTTCATGACAAGCGTGTCGGTTCTTCCCGCAGCCGGAACAGAATCCACTGCATTCAAATAACTGACAGAGAAGGTATTGAAACGGGGTATGCGGATTTTGGTAGTGCCGTCGGCGAGCGTAAATTCAATATAATCATTCTGAATGTCTATTCCGTCAGCGGCAAAGATGGCGTCGCCCTGCCCTCCGGGGGTACCCTGCGGACCGGTTGCTTTCACCTTATTGCCTTTGCTGTCAAGGACATAGTCCCACGTTTCACCGTCGTCATACGAAATTTCCCAGTAATTATCGGTTTCGTTGATACGCAACTGTGGCGTAATTCCGTTTTCGCCGTTTACCGGTATCTTTTCGCCGTCGTCGTCAAGTAGCAACTCGCCGTCAACCGTCCAGTAATAGACTCCGCCGGATTCTTCAACGCCGATTTGCGGAGCGTCTCCTTTTGCTCCCGTATCTCCCTTGGCGCCGTTCATGATCGTTATTTCGCCGCTTTTGGAAAATCTTATGGTGTAACCGCCGGGAGGAGTGGTAACGGGGATTACCTGGGTAACGAAGTCGTTGTTTTGCAGGGCTGTAACTATACCCTGCAAAGCCGCAATGTTGCCGTTCACTTCTGCCTGCCAAGCCTTCAGTTCTGCAATGGCTTCCGCATTTTTGTTCACCTGATTCCAAAGCGCAGTATCGTCGTAATTGTTGCAACTGCCCGCAAATAAAATCACGGACAAATAAATAATTAAATTTTTAAACTTCATAATATCACGTTTTTATAATTAAACTTCTATTCTATCATTCCCATCGAGCGAAACCAGTCTTCGGCACGCTCATACCACAGATTGACAGTTGCTTTCGTATCACGTATCCCGTAGCCGTGTCCGCCGTCGGGGTAGATGTGCAAAGTTGCCGGTACGCCCGCTTCCTTCAAGGCATAGAAATACGCCAAACTGCTGTCAATCAATTTACCGTCGTCCTGCGACTGTATCAGTAATGTAGGCGGCGTATTCTCGCTGACCTTCACGTCGGGCGCCAGTGAAGCAATCGTGGCGCCGCTCAGGTAGGCGGGATAAATCAACAGGCAGAAATCGGGCTGGCAACTGTAATTATCAATATCGTCAATGGCGGGATACATCCTGTTTTCCAGCGCGTTACTCGCCATTACCGACAGATGCGCGCCTGCCGAAAATCCCATAATCCCGATGCGTTCGGGATTGACGCCCAACTCTTCCGCGTGCGCGCGTACATAACTAATTGCTCTCTGTGCGTCCTGCAACGGCGCTTCGTGCTTCTTCAAGCCTTCGCGAACAGGCACCCGATATTTCAGCAGGACAGCCGTAACGCCCAACTCATTGAGCCATTCGCAGATTTCCGTGCCTTCCAGATCGTAGGCAAGAATATTGTAACCTCCACCGGGACAAACGATTACGGCTGTTCCCGTCGCAATTTCTTCTGCCGCCGGGTAAACCGTAATAATCGGTTTGCTTACATTACTTATTCTTGTAACGGTTTCACCCCCTACTTTATTACCTTTCGTGTCAATTATTTCTGCCGGAATGTTTCCTTTTTCTCCCGGCGCCCCGCCCGGAAACAGCGCTATCGGCTCCTGAGCGGATATATTTACGCTTAATACGCTTATGAATAAAATAAATAATTGTTTCATATTTCTCAACCGTTTTTACTGCTGTTTGATTTCCACATTTTCGGTTACTTCAAATTCGTTATTCTCGGTATCGAAAAACTTAAATTCCAGAAAACCAAGATTTTGGTCGGGAATGATTCTCATCTTGTTGCTGTATTTTATCTTCCATTTCCACAATATTGACACCAAACCTTTTGATATAAAAGCATATACGTAAGGATGAATATGGAGAGCAAACTTCTTGACGTTCAGTTTCTTCGTCAAAGTCTCCAGTTTTTCCTCTATCGTATCCGTAAACAGGATGGACGGCTTGGCTTTGCCCGTCCCCAAACAGGTCGGACATTTCTCGGAAGTATCAATGGCAAGCACCGGACGGACGCGCTGACGGGTAATCTGCATCAGTCCGAATTTACTGATAGGCAGTATGTTATGGCGGGCGCGATCTTTCGACATCGCCGTCATCATGTGTTCATACAATTTATGCCGGTTCACCGATTCCGACATGTCAATAAAGTCAATCACAATGATACCGCCCATATCGCGCAGGCGAAACTGTCGCGCCAGTTCGTCCGCCGCCGCGAGATTCACATTCAGCGAAACTTCCTCGGGCTCCACCTGATTTTTACTGGAGCGATTGCCGCTGTTCACGTCCACCACGTGCATCGCCTCCGTATGTTCTATGATTAAATAGGCGCCGCTTTTGAACGTAACTGTCCGTGCCAGAGACTGTTTGATTTGCCGCGTTATCGCAAAATGGTCAAAGATAGGCAGTTCGCCTTTATACAGATTTACGATTTTCTTCTGTTCCGGCGATATAAGTTCTACATAATCAAGTATTTTCCTGTATTCTACTTCGTCATTGACATAAATATTTTCAAAGGAAGAATTTAAAATATCGCGCAACAGGGCGACCATCCGCGAGGTCTCTTCCGAAAACAGCATGGGTGCCTTTGCTTTCGGGAGCCTTATGATATTTTCATCGAATCGCTTTTGCAGCGTTTTCAATTCGTGGTCAAGTTCGGCAACCCGTTTTCCCTCCGCCGAAGTCCGCACGATAACGCCGAATTTTTTCGGTTTCACGCTCAGAATCAATTGTCTGAGCCTTGCGCGTTCTTCGTTTGACTTCAGTTTTGTCGAAACAAACACCTTGTCATAGAACGGCATCATGACCAGATTGCGACCGGCAAGCGACAGTTCGGCTGTCAGTCGCGGTCCCTTGGTCGAAATCGGTTCCTTGGAAACCTGAACCAGAATTTCCTCTCCCTGCGTCAATATATCGGTTATCTTGCCGTCTTTCGACAATTCGGGCAAAACGGGTAATTTGGCAAACGACGCACCTTTCTTGTCTCCGGACAGGAGCCTTTTCAAATATTTCTGCTGTGTGTTAAAATTCGCCCCAAGGTCTTGATAATGAAGGAATCCCTCCTTTTTATATCCTACGTCAATGAACGCGGCATTCAACCCCGGCAACAGTTTTTTGACCTTGCCGAAGTAAATATCGCCCACTGCATAGGATTCATTACGGGATTCTTTCTGAAATTCGACCAGCACCTTATCTTCCAATATGGCAATGGACACCTCGTTAGGCGTTACATCTACTACTATTTCATTTATCACGTCTTATAATGGTTTTTTATAAGAAAAAGAACAAACTTTCGAGATTGTTTAAGTTTGTTCTTTTTCTTTCTAAAATCACAGACTTACTTCTTTTTATGTCTGTTTTTTTTCAGTCTCTTTTTACGTTTGTGTGTGGACATCTTGTGTCTCTTCCTCTTCTTCCCACTTGGCATATAGGCATTTATTTTAACGGATTATTTTTTCTTGCCTGATTTTTTCTTCTTGCCAATCGCTTCCATAAACACTTTTGCCGGTTTGAATGCCGGGATGTCGTGCGCCGGAATTGTAATTGTGGTGTTTTTAGAGATATTGCGGGCTTTTTTCTGAGCCCTTCTTTTGATAATAAAACTACCAAAACCTCTCAAATACACGTTTTCACCTTCCTCAAGAGACTTCTTGATGGACTCCATATAAGCCGTTACTACGCTTAATGTTTCTGCTTTTTCTACGCCTGTCTGCTTTGCAATTTGGCTGATCAATTCTGCTTTTGTCATTGTTAAATAATTTATTAAATGAATATTAAGTTTCTCATTTTGGATTGCAAATATACTACTTTTTTGAATATCAAAGAAAAAAAACAAAAAAAAAATTCACTTTTTTTTCATATTTTTTTTTACGTATTATATAACCATTTTATTATCAATATTTTACATAAAATATTAATTTTTTTTTTATTGTTTGGATGAAAAAATTTTTTCATTTGAAAAATACGCCCTATATTTGTATGGTAAATATGAACGAAAAAAGTAAAAAATTATGTCTTTGAACAAAGTAATTTTGATTGGAAATGTAGGGAAAGACCCTGATATTCGGTATTTTGAC
>JAITMT010000154.1 GCA_031277235.1 Tannerella sp. | reverse complement strand
AGGCGGAATAGCCGGTAACGAAGGCGGCATTTCCTTCGCCGTTTACGGCGCTCCGCAGGAAGTGGAAAAAATCAAAACCCTGATAGCCTCCATCAAAGGCGAACCGGCATTTCTTTGAGGGAATCGTATCAAGTGATGAGAAATAAAAAACTTATAACTGTTTGAATGTTAAATCCTTCAGATTCAAATATTTATAGAAAATCAATACCGGGCAACTATCCGACTCCGAAGGAGTCGAACGCAGACGGGAATGTCTTTTATCTATAAATATACAATCCCGTTTGGGATTGACTTCGATTCAAAAATACAACTTGTTACAAGTTAATTATTCTCCAGTCCTAAACTTCCATAACCGCAGATGAACGAAGCGTTACCTGCGTCAGATTGCTTATTTCAACCGGGAAATAGCCTACCGCCTAAACTTCCCCAGCCGAATATAATCCAGCAGCGGGCGGTTGGAGGGGCAAATATAACTGCAACAGCCACATTCGATACAGTCCGCCACGTGATTGCTTTTGACTTCGTCCCACATTTTATACTTCACCAAATCCATCAGCAGGGTCGGGTCTAATCCCATCGGACAAACGACCAGGCACTGGGTGCAGCGGATACAGTCGTATTCCTGTCGGCGAAGCGTTTCTTTTTCAGCCAGCAGGATAATTCCCGTACAGCCTTTTGTAACGGGGGCTTCGAGGTTGGACAGCGCATTGCCCATCATGGGACCACCGTTGACAATTTTCGCCGTGTTTTCGGGAATGCCGCCCGCCCTGTCTATCAAATTTTGAATGGGCGTTCCGATTCTGGCGTACAAATTGGACGGATTCGGCAAGGCTTTACCCGAAACGGCTACAACTCTGTCTATAAGCGGTTTATTCTTCTGAACAGCCTCGTAAACGGCGAATACGGAACTGACGTTTACCACGATAGCGCCGACGGAAACGGGCAACTGACCGCTTTTGACACGCCTTTTGGTAACGGATTCAATCAACTGTTTTTCACTGCCTTGCGGATATTTTACACGAAGCGTTAAGATTTCAATTCCCTGATATTGAGGTAAATATTTTTTCAGCAGTTCGATGGCGTCGGCTTTGTTGTTTTCGACTCCGATGACGGCGCGGCTGATGTTCAACGCTTTCATCAGAATCGTTATGCCCGTCAATATGTGTTCCGGTTTTTCCAGCATCATCGCATGGTCGGCGGTCAGATACGGTTCGCATTCGGAAGCGTTAACAATCAATACTTCCGCTTTCGCGTCCCTGGGAGGCGTCAGTTTCACCTGCGTGGGAAATGTGGCGCCACCCATTCCCACAATTCCCGCATTGCCGATTCTGGCAACAATTTCTTCCGGAGAGAGCCGGCATTCTCTTTCCAGCGCATTGTTTTGACTGATTGCCGGTTCCCATTCGTCGCCCTTAACGTCAATGAAAATACTTTGACAGGAATAACCCGATCCGTCGGTGAAATTGTCCACTTTCGTTACGGTTCCCGACACCGACGCATGAACGTTGGCGGAAATGCGACCTTCGGCGCGTCCGATGAGCGTACCGACCTTCACCTTGTCGCCTTTGGAAACGACGGCAACTGCCGGCGTACCAATATGTTGGTTCAACGGTATCACGACCTTGCCGGGCAAATCCACGTATTCCACGGGTTTGCCTGCCGATATTTTATTTCCGGGAGGATGCAAGCCTCCCATTTTGAATGTCTTCATAATTTTACAATAAAGATTAGCCTCCCCTAACCCCTCCAAAGGAGGGGAACTCTCCCTCCCCTTCGGGGAGGGCTGGGGAGGGGCTTAAAATTGCTTTCGTGGGGCAAACCGGAATGCAGTCGCCGCAAGAAGTACATTTATCTTCTTCTATATATGCCAAAAAATTCTCCATGACGATTGCATCGAAATTGCAGGCTTTCACGCATTTGTTACAACCGATGCAGGCATGGGCGCACGCTTTCAGGGCGATATTTCCCCTGTCCCTGTTCGCGCACGCTACATAAATCATACCGGCGTCCGGCACTTTTTTCCGCATTTCGAGGATGTCTTTGGGGCAAACTTCCACGCAAGCCTTGCAACCGGTACATTTATCGTACACAATCTCAACCAATTTCGTTTCGGGATTGATGAACATTGCGTCAAATTGGCAGACTTCCACGCAGTCTCCAAAACCGAGACAGCCATACGAACAGCCGCTCTCGCCACCAAACCGGGATGCTGCGATGCGGCAATTTTTGACGCCGTCATAAACTTGCGTTTGCGGGCGGACGTCGCAAGCGCCATTGCAGAGCAGAACAGCCACTTCGGGTGCAATCAGTTCCGCGCTCTTGCCCATAATGGAGGCTATTTTTTCCATCGTTTCGTTGCCGCCGACGGGGCATGACTGATTGTCCAGCGATTCGTTTTTAACAATCGTCTGGGCAAATCCCGAACAGCCCGGGGAGCCGCAGCCACCGCAATTGGTGCCGGGTAAAACTCTGATGATGCGATAAATACGGTCGTCTTCCCTGACTTCAAATTTCTTTGAAACCGCAAAAAGTATCACCGCCGACAGCGCCCCGATGGATCCCAGTATGATGATTGCAGTGTACATAAAAAAATTACCATTGATAATTAAAACCGAAAGAAAACAACTCGTAAACTTGCAGATACGTATCCGAATCCGGCGATTTGGCGACAGCGTCGTCATAACGTAAATACAGATGGAGCGATGTTGAAAAATAACGACTCAACTTGATATTCAGCTTATTTTCAAAATCAATCATAACGCGTTCGTAGTTTGTAAAATAATACAGACGTGAAACAGCTAACTCTATAAATTTATTGAATTTCACAGGGTTGTTGTTTAACGTAAACTGCGAACCAAAAGTTCTGAGAACATAAGGAACGGATCCGTCCGGATTTCTGGGAAAATAAGCCGGCAGATCAATGTTTTTGTTCTTACTGTACATGTATTTAAATGCTAACGGCTCAACAGATAAATTCAAACTCCATGATTTGTTGGGGCTCTTGAATTTAAACGTTTTTGCAAACGTCATACCAAGACCGAGATTGATGGTATAAGGTGATAGAAACGTTGAATTCAAGTCGTTTGAATTGGCGATATATTTGTTCAAAATCGGCGTAACAAACTCGCCCGAAGCCGAATAGCTCCAGTTCCCGATAGCTCTTAAACCAAAATTGGAACGAAGACGCAAATCATTGCTGCCCAGTGTATAAAAATGAACCGTATCGTTAGGAGCATTGTTCACGACAGTATTATTGGACAGTGTATTGGTAAGTGTAATATTGTCTTTCGCATAGTTATAACTGATAATGATATTTTCAACAATATTCATATTATCGATTTCGCCATTAAACCAGTTGGACGTAGACTTGTTTTGTGTAAATTTCAAATCCACCGCAAACGACGACGTCCAGTATTTTCGGTCGGGAATGAATTTTACGATTTTTTCCACCTGTTCCGGCTCGACGGACGCCGTGCCGACCTCCACTTTCACGTTGCTAACCGGCTTTTCTATGTTTGCCGGTTTTATCGCATAGCCCGGCAGGCGGTCGAAAGAAAATTGAAAATTCGCCGGATCTTTCAGCATCACCTCCCGGTAAGCGTTGTCTTGCAGCAATTTTGCCAATAAATAGGACTGAAACATATTTTTAACCGCCTTGCTTTCAAGTTTATAAGGCGAAGGAAGTTTGGATTCGGAAAAACGGATATTGGGCTTGAAATCCAGTTTCGGAAACATGCCGCCCCTGAAAACCAGCGGAATATAGAAATTATTATCCCGCATGGCGTCCTTCAACGATTTATACTGTTTGTACGACAGCGAGTCCAGCGTTGATTTTGTCCACGACATGACCTCCGGCGGCAGCCCGGTTGCGGGCTTCTTTTCCTGTGCATTTGCATTGAAAATCAGACATAAAAATGCAATAA
>JAITMT010000148.1 GCA_031277235.1 Tannerella sp. | reverse complement strand
TAGGTCATCGCCGTAGCCAGAATCATGTTCGGTCTGACGCTCCAATCCTGCCCGTAACCGTCCACATAATCAAACAGATAGTTGTATTTATTTACAAAAGTGGCAGGAAATGAGAGTTCTATGGAAGCAATGACGCTGTCAATTTCCGACATCGTCATATTGTCGTTCAACTCTTTATAGAATCTTAAAGCATTGTACCACAGCGCATTAAATTCAACAATAAAACCGGAACGCGGCACGGCAGGGCGACCGTTCACGGTGGAATTCATCCACGTAACCGCCTTGTCGCGACCGTGCGAAAACAGCAGCCCGTTATCCGACAGTTTCAGGTTCGGATGCGACTGATCCATAATATAATGTATAATGTCGCCGATGATTTTTTCATATTTCTCCTTTGCCTTGTCAACACCCTCAATATTACGGTATTGCTGCATGCTCCAGATTGCCCACAGCAACACGTCGGGACTGTCAATTTCCCGGATGACGCTGTCGGGTTCGCCGTTTTTCATGAACCCGTAAATGGCGTTCATTGCCGTCTGCATGACCTTGTTGTAAATTTCGTCCTCGCCTACCAGCAACGTTGCCGCGCAGGCGGAAATGAACAAATCGCGCGCCCGCACCTTGAACCACGGATAGCCTGCCATCAGATAAAAATTGTCGTCGCCTTTCGGATTGAAATACAACTGTTTAATGGCGTTGGTAATGCAATTTCTGAAATCGGTTTTCGGAATTTTATTGGCGAGTTCCGTTTCAAAAATTTCGGCAAGCGAACCGGAAGGCAGTTCGCGGTCGCCGGCTGAAAAGATAATCTCCTCACCCTTAGTAATTTCCATCTCGAAATACCCCGGCACGTAAAGGTCTTCCTTATAGGGATAACCGCGGTCCAACTCCTTCGGATACTCGATTCCGAGGTACCAGTCAGGCGCGTAAACAAACTTCACGGGCTTGCTGAACTGCATGAACAGATCGGGATAGCCGTCATACAGACGCGTCTTAATGCCGTTGTCAATTTCATCATAACGGCGGCGGATATAATCGTTGGCGTGCGACAGTTCATTGACGCTGCGAAATGCAAGGAACGGATGGAACCGGAGTGTTGTAACGGAATGGGCGTCAATGAGTTTATACCTGACCATTACAAAATTTTCCTTTCGCAGGAACGTTTTTTCCTTGGCAAGAATCACGCCTCCCACGCGATACAGCGTCCGCCGGGCTGTGTCCAACGAGTATTCGCGGATGTATTTGTGACCGTTCGGGCTGAACACGTTTCCCTGATATTTATGGATGCCCAGGTTGAAAGCGGCGCCGTGCTGAATCACCGTCTCGTCCAGCGACGAAAGCATGACGTGATTGTTTTCGCCCAACCCCTCAACCGGCATCACCAGCATACCGTGATACTTCCGCGTGTTGCAATCAACAATCGTGCTGCTTGCGTATGCGCCCTTCTGATTTGCTCCCAGAATCTCTCTCGATAGAGACTCTTGAAGATTGATCATCAATGTTTTATCAAATTTCAGATAACTCATAAATCGGCAAAAAGTTTAATAGAATTATACAAAATAACTATCAAAAATACGGCTGTTTTTTAATGTTACCAAATTTTATTTATTGTTGTTAAACATATTTATAAAACATTATGTTTTTTTTACAAAAAAATCCGCTCCCTGAACACAAGGGAACGGATTTTCCTTTTTACAAACAAAAAAACATTTACTTTATTGAATCGGAGGGATTTATACCTCTTTCCCCCCTTCTGAAATCGCCCCGTCTGCCGTCCGGTCTTTGTCCCTGAAAATTCCGACGCGATTCCTTGTATTTCGCAATCTGCTCGTCGCTCAGGAAATTTTTCAGACGCGCCTCATACTGTTCGCTTCTCGTCTTCATTTCAGCCGCTCGCTGTTTTTGCTCTTCGGTCAATTCTTTTGCTTTCGCTCTTTCTTCCGTGTTTAATTGCCTGCTCGCACGCGCTTCCTGTCCGAAATTGGCAAACATTTCCTTTTCGACCGCTTTCAAACTGTCCAACTGTTGGTTTGTCAAATTCAAATCCTGTTTCAGTCTTTCATACCGCTGTTCGGGATTGAATTGTCTCCTGTTACCTTCTCTCTGCTGTCTGTCAGCACCTTGCGCCACCATCGAAACGGCGCACAAACCCATAAAACCTATTAAAAAAAACTTTTTCATTGTTAAATACATTTTTTAGTTAATATGCCATTTAGATTCCGGGTTGATGAAAAGGTTTAATTTTATGGTATGAAGATTTGAGAGGCGCCCTGAAAGAGCGCAAATTACACGAATAAAAACATAAGGGCACTTCCAAAAAACCTCCGTAAACGTTGTTGCGAGGGCGATAGTCAGAAGCAATCCATTTCCGTAAAATCCGGGTCTTAAAACTCAAATCCCCGCCTTAGCCCGCCGAAGTTGTTCGCCGACGGTGAAATTATACGTTGGAATATAGCCTTTTAGCGGCATGATTTTTTCGTGAATCGCGTCCAGGAAACTCTCTTCCTGCGGGAAGAAGGCGTATTCCAGTTCAAACGCGGGCGTAATCCAGTTGCGCGAACCGAGTGCGACGGGCGGCGCATCCAAATAATCAAAAGCAAGTTCCGTGATGTTGGCAGCCAAATCGTTCAGGAATGAGCCTCTTGTCGTAGCGTCTCCGGCAATCACGATTTTTCCCGTTTTTTTGACCGAGGCAATCACTTTTTCGTAATTGAACGGCACGAGCGAGCGTGCGTCAATGATTTCGGCGCTGATTCCGTATTCTTTTTGCAGTTTTTCAGCGGCTTTCACGGCAGTGTAGAGCGTAGCCCCGATGGTCAGGAACGTAACGTCCTTGCCTTCGCGCTTGACGTCGGGTTCTCCGAACGGAATTTCGTAATATCCTGCGGGTACGCCGCCCGTGTGGAACTGCTCGCCCACGTCGTAAATGCGCTGACTTTCAAAGAAAACTACGGGATCGGTGCCCTGCAGGGCGCTGTTCATCAATCCCTTGGCGTCGTAGGGCGTAGCGGGAAAACATACTTTCAGTCCCGGAATGTGCGCCACCAGCGAAGTCCAGTCCTGCGAATGTTGCGCGCCATATTTTGAACCGACCGAAACACGCAGGACAACCGGCATTTTTAATAGATTACCGCTCATAGCCTGCCATTTGGGAAGTTGGTTAAACACCTCGTCGCCGCAACAGCCGAGAAAATCGCAATACATGATTTCGGGAACTACGCGACCGCCGCACATGGCGTAACCGATTGCTGTTCCGACAATTGCCGCCTCTGCAATCGGCGTATTGAACAGGCGGTGATAGGGTAGGGCTTCGGTCAGTCCGCGATACACGGCAAACGCGCCGCCCCAGTCGCGATTTTCCTCGCCGTAAGCCACCAGCGACGCATCTTTATAAAACCGGTCAATGATCGCTTCAAAAATTCCGTCGCGCAGTTGATACTGTTTCATTTTGGAAAACGGTTTTCCCGTGGCGTCAAACGCAAAACGCTCTTTGCCGGCAATTTGCTTGACGCGCGGATTTTCAGCCATCGGATGATTGACTTCGGGCGTCGCATCCGACAGTGAATCAACGGATTGATTGGAAAACATCATCTCCTCAATCAAATTCGGATATTTGTGCAAATCCATCATCGGCGAAAGTTCGGGATCAATGGCTAACTTGAAGATTTCCAGCATCATATCCTTAATATTTTTCTGCGTGTCATCCAGTTCCTGTTGCGAACTCACACCCGCTTTCACCAGTTCCTCGCCAAAACTCCGGATGCAATCCACCTTTTCCCACGCTTCCACTTCTTCCTTTGTCCGGTAGGAAGAGGAATCGGACGGCGAATGACCACTGTATCTGTAAGTTAGAACGTCGAGCAAGACGGGACCGTCTTTTTCCGCCAGAATTTCCTTTTTGCGGCGGTAAGCGTCAATCACGGCAAGCGGATTGTAGCCGTCAACGCGCTCTGCGTGCATTTGTTCGGGATTCACGCCTGCACCGATACGGGCGGCAATGTCGTAACCCATCGTCTCGCCGGCAGTCTGACCGCCCATCGCGTATTGATTGTTCATAATATTGACAATCAGCGGTAAACCGCCTTTCATATCCTTTTCCCACAATTGTTTGAATTGATCCATCGAAGCAAAGGACAGCGCCTCCCAAACGGGACCGCGCGACATCGAGCCGTCGCCGATGTTGCAAACCACGACGCCTTTTTTGCGGTTCACTTTTTTATAGAGCGCCGCGCCCACCGCAATTGTGCCGCTGCCGCCCACAATCGCATTGTTCGGATAGATGCCGAACGGCGTAAAAAACGTGTGCATACTGCCGCCCAGCCCTTTATTGAAGCCGGTTGTACGCGCCAGAATTTCCGCCAGCGCGCCGTAAATCAGGAAACGGATACTCAATTCGCGCGTATCGCTCCCTTTGTAAGCCATTTTGGCAACATTCAGCGTCGCGCCGTCCCAAAATTCGCTGATTATCTTGTTGAGTTCCGCTTCGGAAAGCGTTTGAATGGCTCGCAAACCTTTGGCAAGAATTTCGCCGTGGCTGCGATGCGAACCGAAGATAAAGTCATCGGTATCAAGCGTATAAGCCATACCGACGGCTGCCGCTTCCTGTCCTGCCGAAAGATGCGCCGGACCGGGATTGTTGTATTCAACGCCCTGATAGGTGCCGGTCGTTTTGACTAATTGCAGCATGGTTTCAAACTCGCGTATTACCGCCATGTCGTAGTAGATGCGCTTCAAATCCTCTTTCGTGAAATTTTTACTTTCAAGTTCTTCACTGACAGTCTTTTCGTACCGGTTTACAGGAACAGACCGGAATTTTATTTCGCCCGCTTTTCTGCTCTCTTGGGGGTCGATATATTCTGTTTTTGGCATAAATGTATATAGTTAATCGTTAATTATCAGCATATTTAAGCATTATTCATGTCTTAAAGGTATGCAAAGGTACGGATAAATTTTGGAATTACGGTTTTGATATACTTCATTATATCATTTTTTTGATTTTTGTTGTAAAGAAAATGAGGTAATGGGGATATAACATATTTTCCTGATAATTAGGTAGTTTTGTTATAAAAATCAGATAAAAATAAGTTTTTTCAGACTTGAAAATCTCGATTTTCATAGCCGCAGGCGAGCGAAGCGTTGCCTGCGGCTATTGTGAA
>JAITMT010000125.1 GCA_031277235.1 Tannerella sp. | reverse complement strand
GTATGAAAGGCGCGGACAAGCCCTTTTACCAGAAAACCGCCGCGCTGCTGAACCTGTCCGGCAACGATATAAAAATCGTTTCTTTCAAGTTTCGTAACCGTAAGTTCTTCACTGAATTGCGCCTGTTCGCTTTCCGTTATTTCGGGACAGATGTTTTTGATGTGATTCAAGTAATTTTCAATCGCTGCGGTCATATATTATTGATTTTGCGTTCAATATTTTTCTTATTCTCTTCAATCACTTTCGCCTGCAAAACGGTCTTCAAAACTGCATTTTCACCTTACTTTTTCTTCGCCGGTTCCTACTTTCCCGCCATCCGGCTATGCCTGTATCCGAAGCCAAAGTAAATCACCAGTCCCAGCGCAAGCCAGACGGTGAACATCAGCCAGTTCGACATGCCCAGTTCGGTCATCAGGTAGAGGTTGAACAGGATGCCCAGTACCGGTATCAGCGAAAATCTGTACTTGAAAGCGCTGACCGCTAAATAAATCCATACTAACCAGAAGCATATCAGCAGCGGTTTTTCGGAAATCATCGCGGCAAAATCGGTCTTTGCGAAGAAGAGAATCAGGGCGATTATCAGCAGGATACCTGTAATATATCGTCCATTGATGTAGGGTATCTTGAATTTGGCGTTGGCAGTCAGTTTCCGGTGTTCGAGAAAAAGCGTGCCTGCACAGACGAGAATGAACGCGAAAAACGTCCCGACGCTCGTCAAATCCACCACAAACTGCATATCCAGAAACATCGCCGGGACGCCGACGATAAGCCCTGTAACAATCGTGGAATAGGAAGGCGTTTTAAATCGGGGATGGACTTTGGAAAAGCGTTTCCCGAGCAGTCCGTCGCGGCTCATTGTCATCCAGATGCGCGGCTGCCCGATTTGATAGATCAGAAGCGCGCTCGTAATGGCAATCACCGCGCTGACGGAAACGATTCCCGCCACGAAATTCATTCCCACCTTGTCGAACACATACGCCAGCGGATCGTCCACACGCAGTTCCTTGTAGTTCACCATTCCCGTCAAAACCAGCGAGATAACAATATACAGTACGGTACAAACGATCAGGGAATAAATCATCGCTTTGGGCAAATCCCTCTGCGGATTCCTGGTCTCTTCGGACATCGTCGAAAGCGAATCAAACCCGATGAATGCAAAGAAAACCGCTGCAATTCCGCTCATTACGCCGCCGATTCCGTTCGGCACAAAGGGCGACCAGTTATCGGGTTTCACGTAAAATGCGCCGGCAATAATCACAAAGACGATAATTCCTAACTTGAATATTACCAGCATATTGCTAACATTGCGCGATTCCCGGATGCCGATGTAGGCAAGGACGGTGATGAAAACCGTGATGAGCCCTGCCGGAAGATCGAAGATGATTCGGTGTCCCAGCAATACGGGCGCCTGTTGAAACGTTTGCGCCGCCTTGACGATGTTGTCGGGGATATGCTCGCCCGAAGCGGCAAACTGCTGCACCTGTGCAAAGGCGTCGCGCGCCGAGCCGTAGTCAATCGCCATCCAGTCAGCCCAGTGTATGCCGAAGCCCGCGAGCATCGCCGTGAAATATTCCGACCACGAAATCGCCACCACCACGTTGGATACGGCGTATTCCAGTACCAAAGCCCATCCGATGATCCACGCAAACACCTCTCCCAGAGAGTAATAGGCATACGTATAGGCGCTTCCGCTGACGGGAATCATCGAGGCAAACTGCGCGTAGCATAAAGCCGTGAAAACGCACGCAATCGCCACAAGCACAAACAGTAACGTAACAGCCGGACCGCCATCATACGAGGCTCGCCCAATCGTGCTGAATATTCCTGCGCCGATGATCGCCGCAATGCCAAAGAATGTCAAATCCTTTACAGTCAATATCTTGTTGAGTGCGGAATGTTCGGACACCTCGTCTCCCACTTTGGAAACATCTTTTTTTCTGAAAAGTGATTGTATGTTCATCGAATTTCATCTGTTGCGAATGCAAAGATACGGAAATAAGCGGAATATCTTTCCGGTTCACTCTTTTTTCGCATAAAGGCAGTTTCAACTGCTGAAAGCAATTTTTATTTTATGCAAAGATATGCAAATTTACAAGAATAACAGAATTGCACGAAATTTTATTTGCAATTTGCGGGATTTTATTGTCCCCTGTATATTCATTCCCATTCAATCGTCGAGGGAGGCTTGGAACTGATGTCATAGACGACCCGGTTCACACCTTTCACTTTGTTGATGATTTCGTTGGATACTTTTGCCAGAAAATCGTAAGGCAATTGCGCCCAATCCGCTGTCATGGCGTCGGTTGAATGGACGGCGCGGAGGGCTATGGTGTTCTTGTACGTCCTTTCGTCTCCCATTACGCCTACGGAACGGATGGGCAACAGGATCGCTCCCGCCTGCCAAACCTTGTCGTACAGCCCCCATTCGTGCAGCATCGAAATGTAAATATCGTCGGCTTCCTGCAGCGTGTGCACTTTTTCGGGCGTAATATCGCCTAAAATCCTGACGCCGAGACCCGGACCGGGGAAAGGATGGCGTTTAATCAGATGAATGGGCATTCCGAGTTCCGTTCCGACGTGGCGAACTTCATCCTTGAAGAGAAGTCGCAGCGGTTCAACGAGTTGAAGATTCATTTTCTCCGGCAATCCGCCTACGTTGTGATGACTTTTAATGACCGTCCCGGTAATCGAGAGCGATTCGATAACGTCGGGATAAATTGTTCCCTGAGCCAACCATTTAATATTCTGCAATTTATGTGCTTCTTCGTCAAAAACGTCAATGAAACTTTTACCGATGATTTTGCGTTTTTGTTCGGGATCGGTAACGCCCGCCAGATTGTTGAGAAACCGCTCGGAAGCATCAATCCCGATTACGTTAAGTCCCAGACCTTCATAGTCTTTCAGTACTTTTTGAAACTCGTTTTTGCGCAGTAATCCGTGATCCACAAAAATGCAGGTCAGGTTTTTTCCGATAGCTTTATGGAGTAAAACGGCTGTAACAGAGGAATCTACGCCGCCCGAAAGCGCCAGAATCACCTTGTCGTCGCCCAGTTTCTTTTTCAGTTCTTCAACGGTTGATTCAATGAACGAAGATGGCGTCCATCTCTTTTTGAAACCGCAGATAATCAAAAAGTTATCCAGCAATTGCATACCGTCTTCCGTATGATAAACTTCCGGGTGAAACTGCACGCCCCACGTTTTTTCGCCTTCAACGCAAAAGGCAGCCGCTTCGACGTCCTGCGTGCCGGCAATGGCGTGAAACGATGCGGGGAGTCGCGTAATCGTGTCTCCGTGCGACATCCAAACTTGCGTTCCCGTATGGATATGCTTGAAAAGCGGGTTTTTCGTGTCTATTTTTGTCAGGGTGGCGCGCCCGTATTCCTTGCTTCCCGCCGCTTCCACCGTGCCGCCCGAAATGTGCGCCAGCAGTTGCGCCCCGTAACAGATGCCCAGTAGCGGATATTTGCCACGAATCACGGAAAGGTCTGTTTTAAAGGCTTTTTCGTCATAAACGGAATAGGGACTTCCCGAAAGGATGACGCCCTTGACGGTTTCATCATTCAACGGAAATTTATTGTAGGGAAGGACTTCGCAATAGATATTCAACTCTCTGATTCTGCGAGCAATCAATTGCGTCGTTTGCGATCCGAAATCGAGGATAATAATTTTTTCGTTCATAAAATTCTGTTTTTTGAGCCGCAAAGGTATGAAAAAAAAGACGTTTTTGAAAATGCCCTGCTTAATTTAGAGTTGAAGTGCCGTTTTTAACCGCAAAGTTCACAAAGGAAACACAAAGTACGAATATCCCGGTTCAGGTCTTTGCGTACTTTTTGAAAAATCTTTGCATTCCTTGCGATTTTACTGTTTGCCAGCCTCCGGATCTCCGACCCGGAAAGGCGCATTAGCCGTAGAAACAAAGCCTGTACCGTCTAAGATATAGACATACAACCGATAGTTGCCCGATTCCGGAATAGCGGTTTTCAAGGTATTGACACTTGTCGTTTGGACTTCGCCGACCCGGTCGGGGCGAGGCTCGTAGGCACCGCCGGTTGCCGTTACGGTGGCTTCTTTCAGGATTTCCCAGACATAGGTCATCGCATCGCCTTCTCGGTCGGTTACATCAATTTTTGCCTCGAAACTTGCTCCGGATTTCACCTCAAT
>JAITMT010000123.1 GCA_031277235.1 Tannerella sp. | reverse complement strand
AAAATCAGCGAAACAAAAGGATTGCTGGATATATTGAGAAATTATACCAAAAGTTTCATTTTGCTGAATCAATACGACAGCCGGTCGCTTGAACTGAATGCTCTCGACAACAACATAACCTACGAAATTGAATACGATGAAGCGGCGACTGCCATTGCAAAATTAAAAGAACAATTAATTGCCAAAAAGGAAGCCACGAAACTTTTCGGAAATCAAAAAGACCAAAGTTTTTCGGGCATTTTAAAAAGCGTAACCCAAACTTTCGGCGGCGCATATTTATATTCCACCATCGAAGAACAAGCGGCGCATCTGCTTTATTTTGTGATAAAAAATCATCCGTTTTCCGATGGAAATAAAAGAATCGGCGCATTTTTATTTGTTTGGTTTCTGGAGAAAAACAAACATCTTTTCAAGCAAAACGGCGAAAATAAAATTAACGACAATGCCTTAGCCGCATTAGCACTTTTGGTGGCTCAAAGCGACCCCAACGAAAAAGAACTGATGGTAAAACTGATTTGCAATTTGATAAATTAAAAATAAAAATGATAAAACCAAGAATTGAAATATCAACCGAAAAAAAATTAGTTGGCAAGCGACTTATAATGAGTTTTGCCGACTACAAAATTGGTGATCTTTGGAAAAGTTTTATGCCAAGACGCAAAGAAATCAGCAACAATTTGAGCAATGATTTGATTTCATTAGCCATTTATAAATCAACACATTTTTCAAACTTCAACCCCACAAATGAATTTGAAAAATGGGCAACCGTTGAAGTTTCAGACTTTGAAAATGTGCCGGAAGAAATGGAAACTTTTGTTTTGCCAAGCGGACTTTATGCGGTTTTTGATTACAAAGGTTTGAATACGGACAATTCCATTTTTCAATACATTTTGGGAACGTGGTTACCAAATTCGGACTACGTTTTGGACGACAGACCGCACTTTGAAATCTTAGGCGAAAAATACAAAAACAACGACCCCGAATCGGAAGAAAAAATTTGGATACCAATAAAATCAAAACCATAAAATGACCGCAAAAAAACATTACGATAATCATTGGGGAAATTTTTATTCGTGGATGATTGGAGATTTGGAGACGAAACAAACGGATTTAAAATCATCGGGATTCCCGCCCGAACAACAAATAAAAACCATCCTTTGAGAAATTTGTGCCGTTGTGAAATTTTCGAGTATAAAAGATTTTTTCTATCTTTGCGGGAAATTTCGAGTATGGAAGAAAATTCAACACAAAACCTATGCAGACGACGAAAAAAATATTTTTATTACTATTGACTTTTACGTCAATAACAGTAAATGGACAAAACCACTTTTGGGGCGTAAAAAGCGGTGTGAATTATACAAATATAACAGCAAAAAATGCTTTTGGCGATGAAGACTTTAGAACCGGCTTAATTGTCGGAATAACCTATGACTATTTTTTTAGAAAACATTTTTCAATTGGTGCAGATGTTGTTTACAATCAGCGCGGGTCTATGCCCAACATCATTTACGATGACAATTCAGGAAGTCCGACAGGTCAAAAGGGAATATTTAAGTTAAACTATGACTATGTAACAGTTCCCTTAAAAGTTGGCTATAACTACGGTACGACTTTTTATCGTTTTGCCAACATTGGCTTGACGCCATCCATACTTGTTGATGCAAAAACTTTTATTCCCTCGATTGTACCTGCAGAAACTGTTTTACCCGCTGAAATACATAACGTGAAGAATAGAGTCAATCAATTTGACATAGGCGGATTTGTTGAAATTGGTGGCGGTTATAAGTTTCAAAACAGATTATGGGGATTTTTGTCATTTTCCTATCAGCATAGTTTGACAACATTTACAAATCTCGATTATTTTGCAAATATACAGGCAAGACATTACGGAATATCAGTTAATTTGGGATTAAAATATGCACTGTCAGGAGAATAAACTGCCGCTAACGTCCGGTTCGCCGTCAATCGGGATGTGATAAGAAAATTGAGAAATACATTATGCAAGACAGAAATTTCAAAGGTCACGCGGCGTTGTTTGTCGCCTACATTATTTTCGGGCTGAACACGCCGATTGCCAAAAAAGCGCTGGAGCATGAAGAATTGTTCTCCGCCCAGGCTTTAACTTTCTATCGAATCTGCGGCGCTGCCGTCCTTTTCTGGATCGTTTCCTTATTTACGAAACGGGAAACCGTCTCTTTCCGCGACTTAATCCTGCTTTTCACGGCGTCTCTTTTTGGCATTTCCGTCAATCAGATGACTTTTCTTGCCGGACTGGCGGAGACGTCTCCCATTGACGCATCGGTTATCGTTACGACCGCTCCGATTATGACGATGATTTTGGCCGCTTTTATCCTGAAAGAACCCGTTACGTGGAAAAAAGCGATTGGCGTATTGATTGGGGCTTCCGGCGCCTTGCTGCTGATATTCACCGGCGACACGTCCAAACAGCATCAGACAAACACGGTCGGAAATCTATTGTGCCTGGCAAGCGTCGTTTCCTTTTCCGTCTATTTGACTGCCTTTAAGCAAATCATCCTGAAATACAGCGCGGTAACCATCATGAAATGGATGTTTCTCTTTGCCGCCCTATGCTGCTTGCCCGTTTGCTGGAATGATATTGTTACGGTCAACTATTCCGGTTTCACAACAGATTTATATCTGGAAATCATTTATATTGTGGCGTTTGCCTCGTTTGTTGCGTATTTGCTGCTTCCCATAGGACAGAAATTGTTGCGTCCGACCATTGTCAGCATGTACAATTATATTCAGCCGGTTGTGTCGTCGCTTGTTGCGGTGGCGCTTGGGATGGACAGGTTCGGATGGTTGAAGGGAAGCGCTACGGCGCTCATTTTTCTGGGCGTTTATATCGTAACGACGAGCAAGTCGTATGCGCAATTGATGGCGGAGAAGGAGAAAAACCTCCCAAGCCACAAGGGGGAGTTTGAGGGTTGAGGTTCAAAGTTTGAGATTCAAGGTTCAAGGTTCAAAAGCTCCGTCCTTTTGGATTTGCAATCCGAAAGATTCCATTGTCAGGATTTATAATCCGCTTATTCATATCCCTTAATTTTAGTGGATTGCAAATTCATTGCAACGGGGTGGCTTTATACCGCGCTTCTTTTTCTTTTCGTCATCAAATAAAAGGGTTGATAATCCTTAACCGATTTTTTACTAACTGATTATGCTGAAAATCCTCCGAATAGAGAATATCGCAATTTGCTTCAAGAGCCGAAGCCACCACAATACTGTCGAATAATTGAAAATCATAACGCAACATCAAGTCGCTTGCATATTTTAATGTCTGATAATCAACAGTATGAAATTCGCAAATTGCCGTATCACACAAACAAATTTCCATACATTCCTGTTTGGTAAGTTTAAATAGACGTTTAAGAACGTTCATATACTCCACCGCTACCTGCGAACATACCACCGGCGCAGCGTCAAGAATATTCATCGCTATTTGAAATTTGCGGCTTTCCCGATTATCCCGCATATAAACCAACACATTGGTGTCAATAGCAATTTTTTTATTCATAGTCGTTGGCTTCGTCCCGATTGAATTTGAAATTACTTAAATCCATTGAATACTTTCTGTTCATCTCTTCGCGTTTTTTCCTTTTTTCTGCAATTTCGTCGCTTATCAAGGCGGGCGAATCGGCTGCATTAAGTTCCTCATTTATGGGAAAAGCAATAACCTCAATCTGTTGTCCGTACCAACTTTGCGGTATGGTAAGTATCAAATTGCCAACCGGGGAAACGAATATTTGTCTGTACATATTTTTTAATTTAATATTTCGACTGCAAAGGTAATGTTTTTTTTGGAAACCTCCGGCCTTTCGGATTTGCAATCCGAAAGATTCTATTGTCAGGATTTATAATCCGCTTATTCATATCCCTTAATTTTTGCGGATTGCAAATCATTACATTATTCTGCAACGGGGCATGTTTCTTACAACTTCCTGATTTAGACTTGATGGTATAGCGTTAAGGGATCGTTGTCATCCCAAGTGAAACTTTCAAAACTAATGTCTTCATCAATCTTTTCCCAATGTAATCCAAAATGGGACTCTGTCCATTCTTCACGCTGCAAGTCGGTTGCCTGTCGCAAGCGCGGAAAAAACCGCATTGGCTGACTGAGTACTTCTCCATGAACGGTTTCTAAGAAAATCCGCTCATCTTTGAACCAAAGTTTATTGACTGTTTTCATTGCATTTTTGTATTTTTGAAAAATAATTTCCAGTGTTCTATCATATATTCACGGTTTTCTCTAATAACTTCTTCTGCTATAGCCAATTCATGAGGTTTAAATCCCATGTTGACTGTAAGTTCAACATCAGGCTCTATGGTGAAACGCGCTTCAGCATCGCCTTTTTTCACATGAATATGTATAGGCTCGTGTTCGCGTGCCCAATAATAAAATCGCATTCCTAACAGGGATAATACTGTCGGCATAATTTAAAATTTAAAATAACACCACAAAAGTACGTTTTATTTTTGAACCTGCAAAAACAAAGATTATTTTTCAGGTCTTTTCGACCGTACCCCCCCATCCTTTCGGATTTGCAATCCGAAAGATTCCATTTTCAGGATTTATAATCCGCTTATTCGTATCCATTAATTTTTACACTATTCAGCAATGGATTACAAACGCATTGCAACGGGGTCTTATTTATCAATTTCCGAAAGCAATTCTCTCAGTTCTTTATCGGAAATATCTACCTGTTCGCTTTTATCATAAATGGCTAATAAAAAAACAGTTTCGTTTTCAATGTAAAAATGCGTGATTACCCTTGCGCCGCCTGATTTTCCGCGACTTTTTGAAGCAATTGCCAAACGTATTTTGAAGCAATTATTACCCATAGGCGTTCCCTTTTCGGGACTTTTTTCCAATTCTTCAATCAAAGCGTTATATTCCGCTTTCAATGAAGGGAATTTCCTGGACAAACGCTTCAATTGCCTGTCGAAGGGCGGTATGGTTAGAACGTTATATTTCATTAAGCAATTCTTTGGCAGGTCGTGCCTGAATTTTTCCTTTCTTAATCAAATTAACAGTTTGAACCGCCTCTCTGATTTCACTCAACAGCAATGCCTTTTCATTTGTAATGGGTTGAACTTTTACAAACGGAAGATTGCCAAGTAATTCCATCACAAATGATGCCTTACTGTCTTTTATGTCTAAAACTGCTTTCATAGTTTACGCTTAAATTTTATGCTGCAAATATACGACTTTTCTTTGAGAAATACAGTTTGCTGTCTATTTTTGTCAACTCCCCCCGTCCTTTCGGATTTGCAATCCGAAAGATTCCATTGTCAGAATTTATAATCCGGTGCGAGCAGTGCGGAAAAATTTTCTTTTCTCTTTTGTCTTGAACCACGATTTTTTCAAGATAAACAAGATTGACAGGATTACAAAAAATCTTGATAATCCTGTCAATCTTGCTAAAATCCCGGTTCAAGACGTTCTTCCGCTCGCGCCGAATTGTATTCGGTGCGTATTGTT
>JAITMT010000122.1 GCA_031277235.1 Tannerella sp. | reverse complement strand
TTCCCCGACCGGACGGTTGAATTTATCAACAGTACCGATGTGCCGGTGATGGGATTTAAAGTCTTAGCCGCCGGAGCCATCGAACCGGCAGACGGTTTCAACTGGGCGTTTCAGAACGGAGCGGATTTTATTTGTGTGGGAATGTTTGATTTTCAGATCGTTGATGACGTCAATATCTGCATTGACACCCTTCGGAAAATAAATGAAAGCAACTCGCGTCTGCGCGCGTGGAGGGGGTAGGAGAGACGTTTCGCGCTGATTCCTATCGGTTTAACCCTGTTAGGGAATCGTTATCAGATAACCGCAGGCAACGTTGCGCTCGCTTGCGGTTATGAAAATTTGGCTTTTCAAGCCTTCCTTGCGGTTAAGTTCCGTCTTTTGAGGTGGCTGTCCTGCAAGGACGAATTTTCATAACCCCCAATGAAGTGAAGCGATTGGGGGGTGATTGCAAGATGATTTCCTGTTCATCCGTTTTCCCCCAATTCCACCACCCAGCCCTGCTCCGATGGAGGGGAATCCATCTGGCGTAATTTCCCTCTTCGGAGGGGTGCGTTGGAGGGCACGGAAATAGAGTTTATGTTATGTCAATTGTAAAAAACTGTTGAATGTAGCAAATTTTATTTAGTATTATTGAGGGTGGTTGGTATTACAAGTATGAACCCGAAACCCTTACGATCGGATTATCGTACTGGAACAGCGAAAAGGAATCATTCAACGAAGTATCTGAAAAAGCGGTGTACGGCGTCTCCGACGGTCGCTACACGTCTTACGCTGGCTACGAACGCAAACCGGCTTCGGACGAATGGAAGTTGATAACGCACTATCCGACGGACGCGCCCGCGCTCTTCCCCGATTTCCAGAATGATTATTTTATTGCTGAAGTTGGAAAGTAAAGGCTGAAAGATTGTTGTTTCAAGGCGCTGTAAATGAAAGTTTACGGCGCTTTTTGTTTATGGGTACTTCTTTTGCGTTTTCCAGTTCGATGATTTCGTCTTTGAGAATGTGTTCGTGCCTGTTACCGGGCAAATCAAGTTCCCTGACAACCTTGTATTTAAGGTTATCCTTATGCCGTATAACGGAAAATTATTTATTTTTTGCACAGATGATGAAAAAAGAATCATTTATCATTTTATTGCTTATCTTTGTGACGTCGGGCAAGTATAAATAGCCCGTTTTTTACACAATAAAATGTTTACTATGAGATTGTTAATATTTCTATCGGCTTTTCTGATTTCGACTTTTTCCTATTCGCAGCAAACGGATTACCGGGTTGATAAAGACAGATTTACGGCGGGAATTTCCGGGACTGTCTCGCCGGAAAATCTATTGTCGGGGCTTCTGTCGTCGGGGGATGAAGGATCGTCGGAGTCGTCGGGTGGCGGCGGCGCAATTTTTCTGTTTGGCGGGTTTGGAAAAACAATCGGAGACCCCGTCAGGAACGGATATTTCTTTTCGGGCGAAATCCGGGCGAGGGTCGGTTTGTTGTCGGACGGCGGTGACCAGTATTTTGATATCGGTGATAGAGAGCATTTTATGAGTTATAACGGAACGCTTGCGGGATTGTCCGTTTTGTTCAGACCCAATTTTGAAATTGCCGCAGAAAGTTATGTCTATCTCGAAGGAGAATTTGGGTTCATGTACGAATATATCCGTACCAAAATCGGAATGGAGAATAATCTTGTAATAGCCCAAAATTCAGGTGGGTACATTGTCCCTCAATACGGCGTCAAATTGGGTTTGCGGTATAAACGGTTCGGTCTTTCTATCGGTTATCATTATTTCAACCACACGACAGCCGTTAATAAACTGAATCCCAAAGAATATAAAATTGTCAATTCTCAAGAAGGCGTGGGTGGAGAATTGGGATTCTGCTTCTTTTTTTAGATATTTTCCGTTAATTTCTTAACTTTGCGCAAATAATTCCCCGCAGAAAATAACGGATGGATACGAGAGTCAAGAAAAAAATAGAAAAACTGCAAAGGCTTTTATGGCTGGAGAAGAATGAGGAAAATGCTTTTTACGAACAGCAATTCCGTAACTTTTCCATGGCTAAAATTGAGGTGGCGGTCAAAAACGGTATTTGCTGGTATCCCCTGTCGTTTGAAAACAGCATCACAGACAACGAAGGCTTGATCAAGGTGAAATTTCGTTTGCCGCCCAATCTGCAGGACGAACATTCGTTTCAGCCGGGCAGTTCCGTCAAGATTTTCAGTATCAACGCAGAGACAGGCTTCATCGGACAGTTCACGGAAGGGATTATTGACCTGATCATTCCCCAAAAAAGAGTCGAAATATCTTGCAGCGCCAAAAAAACGCAACACTGGATGCAAACGGAAACGGCAATCGGTATCCACCTCTCTTTCAGCAAATATACCTATACCGTCATGGAAAAATCGCTGGACGATATTTTACGGGCGGACGATAACCGGCTGGCACAGTTGAGAGACGTCATGCTGGGCAATGAACCGGCGCGTTTCATACCCGGAGCCCCCTTTCACAGCGACTGGTTGAATCCGTCGCAACAGGAGGCGGTCAATCTGATACTTTCCGCGCAGGATATTGCGCTGGTGCACGGTCCGCCGGGAACGGGAAAAACGACGACCCTCGTGGAGGCGATCATTGAAACGCTGAAATCCGAATCGCGCGTCATGGTCTGCGCCTACAACAATATTGCGGTGGATGTGGTGGTCGAAAAATTGATGGAACGGGGCGTCAGCGTCGTCAGAATAGGAAATCCCGCCAAAGTGACGGACGAATTGCTGAACATCACCTACGACGCCCAATATTACGCTCATCCGTATTATTCGGATCTCCTGTCCTGCAAGGCAACCATCAAACAACTGAAATCGGACTATGCAAGAACTCCCCCGCGCGAGGGTCCCAAAAGAATAGCCATCAGGAGAGAAATCGGCGAATACATCTATTACCGCTCTGTCCTCGAATTAAGCATTAAATCTGCCATTTTCAAGGAAAACCAGGTCGTAGCCGCCACCATGATCGGTTCGTCGTTCAATATCCTGAAAGGCATGTCTTTCTCCACCGTTTTCATGGATGAAGCGGCGCAAGCGCTGGAACCGGCTTGCTGGACGCCCGTTACGAAAGCGAACCGCGTCATTTTTGCCGGCGACCACAGGCAACTGCCGCCGACGGTCAAATCCTACGAGGCTGCCCAAAACGGACTGATGCACACCCTGTTTGAACGGATCATGGAGCGAAAACCCGAATGCAGCGTCCTCTTGACGACACAGTACCGGATGCACGAAACAATCATGAATTTTTCATCGCAACAGTTTTATGAAAATCGCCTGATCGCCGCGCCTTCCGTTCGGGACAAGACCCTTATAGACAACGATATACCCGTTGAATGGATAGATACTTCCCAATCCTTATTTTCCGAACTCCGGCAAATGGACGGCACAAGCATCTACAACCGGGAAGAAGCGCATCTGATGTTTTCAGCGCTTTTTGATTACATGGAAAAGATAGGCGAAGCCCGCATTTTGGAAGAAAAAATCACGGTTGGCGTCATTTCTCCCTATTCCGCGCAGGTTGATTTGTTTCGGCAGCAGATCAGGGAATACAACTATTTCGAGCAATTTCTGTCCAACAGATTGATTACCATCCGGACGATTGACGGATTTCAGGGACAGGAACGGGATATTATCGCGATTAGCCTCGTCCGGTCGAACCGCAATGCCCGGATCGGTTTTCTCGCCGATTACCGGAGAATCAATGTCGCCATGACCCGCGCCCGGAAAAAATTACTCATCATCGGCGATTCGTCCACCCTGCGCAAAGACCCCTTTTATGAATCCCTGTTTTTGTACGTTCAAAAAAACGGATCGGTTACGACCCTGTCCGATAGCGGATTCAATGGCAGGTTGGACGAAATCATCGCGGACGTCCGCAAGAAACTGTCCAAAGAGCGGAAACCGAAAGTTACGGACATTCCTGTCGAGGATAAAGTGCAGATTGACAGTTCCGAACACAATGAAAACGACCTTTCTCCCGTCGAACAAGCCATTCCCGACGAAATAGTGTCCGACCGCGCGAAAGGTTTCCGCCGGTGGATAAAAAAGGTTTGGACGAAAATGTCCAATTCGACTGTTGGATAAAGCATTTTCTTTTCTCTTTTGTCTTGAACCACGATTTCTTCAAGATAAACAAGATTGACAGGATTACAAAAAATCTTGATAATCCTGTCAATCTTGCTAAAATCCCGGTTCAAGACGTTCTTCCGCTCGCGCCGAATTGTATTCGGTGCGTATTGTT
>JAITMT010000055.1 GCA_031277235.1 Tannerella sp. | reverse complement strand
ATCGTCGTCCGGCCGGAACTGAAAATTTCTGTCAGATAAAACGGCAAAACCGGCATTATCAGATAGAACCCGAAATACAGCATGAAATTGGCTGCCAAAATAAAACCGTAACTGCGGCTGATCAGTCTGTCCTTTTCCATTTCAATACAACATTCCAAACATCCATAACGGTATTTTATTGGCATACCCGTATTCAATGTTGTCCAGCGCCAAATACGCATTTTCCGTGCCGACGATTTGTTCGTGTCCCTTGTTTTTTCCGCCCACTTCAAAAATGTATTTGTCGGCTACCGTAAAATCGGCTTTGTCGGCAGACGTGACTTTGGAAACAGCTCTTAACTGATTGAGAAAGAACGTCTCCCTAAGATTTCCGATATTGGGTTTGTCGGAATTGAAAGCATAAATCTGGTTAGCGTTGTTCAAATATATTTTTTCGGGTTTAGCCAGCGAATTAAGACCTTTCGCTTTGGTTTGCAATAGATTAATCAATCCTCCCCGTTCCAGAATCGTCAGATAGTTCAGCAAACTGTTTCTGCTAACGCCCAAATTAGCAGAAAGTTCGGTGATTTTAGGTGTGAAAGGCACTGACTGCGAAATAATCCAAAGAAGTTTTTTTATTTTCCGTATCGAAAACATCTCGATTGTTTCCACTGACGGCAAATCGGTTTCCAAAATCAAGTTGACGGTATTTGCCAGTTTCGACCAATAGAACTGTTTATTTTCCTTATAATAAGGATAATATCCTTGTTTAAGATAGGAATCGAATAATGGCATCGGTCTTATTTGTTCATTGATTTCTCCTGCTATTTCAATATGATTTTGCAAAAGGCTGTCAAGAGAAATTTTTTCAAATTCAATATGTTGGTCATATTTAAGATATTCCCTGAACGACAATCCCTGTAAGACATAATGCACTGCCCGTCTGCTCAAATCAGCATTTCCCTTATAAATTTGAAGCATTGAAGAGCCGGTAATGACCACTTTCAAATTACTGAAATTGTCATAAATATTTTTGACTTCGCGAGACCAGTTTTCATATTTGTGAACCTCATCCAGGAAAAGATATTTACCTCCTTGTTTTTCAAAAGCGTTTGCCAAATCGAAAAGCCGGTTCCCTGAAAACCAGATATGATCCAAACTGACGTACAACGCCTCCCGAGGCGAATTGCCGAAAGTTTTTTTGATATGCTGCAATATCATTGTCGTTTTGCCTGTGCCCCTTGCACCTGTAATAGCCGAAAGTCTGTTATCCCAATCAATTTCATCCATCAGATACCGCTGAAATAAAAGACCGGTTTTCCGCAGTTCCCTGTAAAAAAAATCAAATATTTCTTCCATATTTTTTCACTTTATCAGTCTGCAAAGATACAAAAATGTTTTTTATAAACAACAAAATATTCGAAAAACGTTTTTTATAAACAACATTTATAGGGATATTTTTGCCATTTTTCCGAATATTACTTTCCATTTTCATAAACGAAAAAATGTCTTTCCCGTCAAAAATTACGCTGCCGCCGGGAGACGCAAAAAACTTCCTTCCTATTCTTTCCTGATTACATCCAGCAATTCTATTTCAAATTCCAGTACACTGTTCGGTTTTATCTGCGGATTTGTGCTTTGCGAGCCATAAGCCAATTCCGATGGAATCCACAATATGTATTTTGAACCTTTCGACATCAATTGTACACCTTCGCCCCAGCCCGGTATCACTACATTGAGAGGAAATCTGGCAGACTCGCCGCGTTCTACGGAACTGTCAAAAACCGTTCCATCCAGCAATTTTCCCGTGTAATGTACTGCAACAGTGTCTTCCAATGTCGGTTTTTCACCCGTGCCTTCGGTGATAACCTTGTATTGAAGACCGCTTTCCGTTGTGACGACACCGGCTTTTCCCTTGTTTTCTTCCAGGAATTTCCTGCCTTTTTCGAGTGTTGCTTCCGCTTCCCGCATCGTTGCCGACTGAAAATAACTATCAACATACGTTCTCGATTCGGTTTCCGTCATTCCCAGAAAAAGAGAATCGCCTTTTGCCGCTTTGCTAAAACCGTCTATCAGGGCGTCAACATTGCCGGGTCCACCGGGGAAGGTTGTCATTTGAGTTGCCAAACCTTTGCCAAAACTTGAACCGACCAGAAAACTGACACTGTCCATCGCAGTTCCATAAACGGTTGCTGTTGTACTTTGCTGTGCAACTTTCTTCGCCCCGCAACTGCCGAGAAACAGGGCTAAAACAATAAATGTAATTAATTTGTTCATACTGATTTATTTATAATTGAATTTTCATCGGAAAAACCGTCTTTTTTGTCTAAAATCAAAGGCAAAGATATGGCTTTTCCGGCAGAAATCCAAACCGAACAAGACTTTTTTCAGGGAAAAACGTAAAACGTGACAGACGCAATAAATGTCCAAACTTATTTTTCAGTAAACATTTTGTTTGTCGTAATAAGTTCATCAACCCGTGTAGGGTTAAACTGCTTTTTCATCCAATAAATTTTTTTCAAATTCTCTTTACCCGGATCATCCGAAAAAGCATTGGCTAAAGTTGCCGCCTCTATATTATACCATAGATCATTAAGATGATAATGATGATGATAATAACAGGTAACAGGACTGCCAATACTATTTTTACCATATTATTGGTTTTTGTATTAACAGCAGAGACCGGGTTTTCTTCTTTTGCCGATTGTTCCTGATGCTCTTCGGATGGTATGGGTAGCATAAAAAGATCAGCCAGTTCGGGCAATGTTCCGGCTTCTTTTATGGCAGGCAATGATGTGTGCCAAATCTGCGTAGTCGGCGTAATCGGCTCTTTTTTCAACGTTTCCAAAGAAAACGGACCGATCGGTTTCTTGTCTTTGGTTAGATAATAATAACGATTTTCCATGTTTATAAGTTTATTGATTTTTACCAATTGTATTCTATCCCTCTTTTTCCAAATATTTTTTTACAATATTTATTGTTTGGCTTTCTGTTAATTTGTTATCATTCATATCAATTATATTTTAATATTCTCCTTTCATCAAAGTATAAAAAAGCGCGAAACTCAACTGTTTCCCGCTATTGTCGGTAATTGCCATAACCTTTATGTGTACAAGAAATCTCGTTAAGTTCACGCGCAACACGTGAACATTCAACTTTCTCTTTGTACACTATCTTGGAATTGGCAATTTTTTACAATAGCGAAGACAAAAAGCCTAATGCTTTTTCCTTATCTTAAAATGCGCCTTTTGACGCTGTTTTTATTTCATATCCAAAAACTGTTTAATCGTTTAATAATCGGGTACAAAGGTATCAAAAATTTTGAATATCCAAAAATTCCGAGTAACTTTGTCGGAAAAATTTCAAATGAAATATCGCATCTATTTGGATAATTGCTGTTTCAATCGTCCGTATGATGACCAAACCCACTTGATTATCAGGCTGGAATCGGAGGCAAAATTGTTCGTTCAGAAAGAAATACAGAACGGACAGTTTGAACTCGTTTGGTCATATATACTGGATTATGAGAATTTTTATAATCCGTACAAAGAACGTCGAAATGCCATTGCAGCATGGAGAAAATTATCAATTTATGATGTTGATGAGTCCGGAGAAATATTGGATTATGCGAGAGAAATAGGAAATAAAGGGATTAAGAAGAAAGACGCCTTGCATCTTGCCTGTGCGATTCAGGCAAAATGTCATTATTTTCTGACCACCGATAAAAAATTGTTAAAAAGCAAATTTGAGAATATAATCACCATAAATCCATTGGATTTTGTAAAAATGATAGGAGAATAAATGATGAAAACAGATACGGTATTAAGGGAAGAAGGGACAAGGATACTTGTAAATCAATTAGGTATGATTGAAGCGGAACGCTATATCATGCTTATCCGGCGCGAACAATTTGATTATACCAAGTGGCAGGAAAATCTTTTTGAAGATATGAGCCTCGAGGAAATAAGCCAAAATGCCGCAAGGATGAGGGCAAAAGAGGGTTAAAACGTAATGGTGTAATTCGTTCAAAATATAATTTTTATTTGAATATAAAAAAATATCTAAAAACAAGATACATAGCAGCCGTTTTGCTGATTTTGTATTTGCTGATACTGCCGCGAAAACTGTTTGACGTCCCTTATTCGACCGTCGTTACCGACCGCAACGGCGAATTGCTGGGCGCACGGATTGCGGACGACGGGCAGTGGCGTTTTCCACAAAATGACTCCATTCCCGAAAAATTCAAGGATTGCCTGATTGCTTTTGAAGACAGGCATTTTTATCATCATTTCGGCGTCAATCCGCTCGCTATTTTCAGAGCTATCAAGCAGAATATCAGCGAAAAACGTATTGTAAGCGGTGGTAGTACGCTGACCATGCAACTGATGCGCCTTTCGCGGGGCGGGAAACGCACGGTAGGTGAAAAACTGATCGAAATGTTGCTGGCGACCCGCATAGAATGCCGGTATTCCAAAAACGAAATTCTGGCGATGTACGCGGCTCATGCGCCTTTTGGGGGCAATGTCGTCGGGATTGACGCCGCTTCGTGGCGCTATTTCGGACATTCCGCCGACGGATTGTCGTGGTCGGAAGCCGCGACGCTTGCCGTGCTGCCCAATGCGCCGTCCATGATTCACGTTGCCAAAAATCGCCCTTTGCTGCTTGAAAAACGCAACGGTTTGTTGAAATATCTGTACCAAAAGAAAAAGTTGGACGAAATAGATTACAACCTGGCAATCAGCGAAGAACTACCTGCCGAGCCATTGCCGTTGCCCGATATTGCTCCGCATCTCGTTACGCATTTTTATCTCAAACAACGCGGGAAATCAGTCGCCTCCACGATTGACCGCAATGTGCAAATGCAAATCGAACATATTGTGGAAAGATGGAATAACCAGTTCATTAAGAGCGATATACGTAATTTGGCAGCCATTGTAATCAATGTTCAAACCAACGAGGTAACAGCCTATTGCGGAAATGTGAAATCAACCGCTAAAAACTCTGCCAATCAGGTAGATATCATCAAATCACCACGCAGTACCGGCAGCATTTTGAAACCGTTTTTGTATTACGCGACATTGGAGGAGGGATTGATTTTACCGAACACGTTATTGCCTGATATTCCGATCAATATAAACGGTTTTGAGCCGCAGAATTTCAATCTGCAATACGAAGGGGCGGTTCCGGCTTCCAAAGTGATTTCGCGCTCGCTGAATGTGCCTTCCGTACACCTGTTGAGGATGTTTGGGGTGCCCAAATTTTACGGTTTTCTGAAAAATGCAGGCATCACGACGCTCAACCGACCGGCTTCCAACTATGGTCTTTCGCTGATTCTCGGAGGCGCGGAAGCCACGCTTTGGGACTTGTCTTTCTGCTATTCCGAAATGGCGCGAAGTTTGCTCGGACTTCCTGAAAATCAGGGAAAAATGGAATTATTGAAGAATGAAGATTCTTCTCCCAATTTTTTCAAATCCGGCGCCGTATGGCAGGTTTTTGAAGCCATCAAAGAGGTCAACAGACCCGAAGAAATAGACTGGCGATACGTGCCGTCCATGCAGACAGTCGCGTGGAAAACAGGCACAAGTTACGGATTCAGAGACGCTTGGGCGATCGGTGTTACAAGTCGCTATGTTGTAGGCGTTTGGGTAGGCAATGCGAACGGCGAGGGCAAACCCGAATTGATTGGTGCACGGACGGCGGCGCCCGTCATGTTCGATATTTTCAATATTTTGCCTGCTTCGGAATGGTTTCAAAGTCCTTCCAATCAGTTTATTGAGGCGGAAGTATGTCGCCAATCGGGACATCTGAAAGGTCGTTTTTGCGACGAAGTTGATACGGTTTTAATCGTTCCCAACGGAGTGAAAACGGAGTCCTGTCCTTATCATACGGTCGTGAACCTGACTGAAAATGAGCAATATCGCGTTTATGAAAGTTGCATTTCCGAAGGTCAATCGGTTGTCCGAAAAAACTGGTTTGTGTTGCCGCCGGTTTGGGAATGGTACTATAAACAGCATCATCCTGAATATAAGACGCTTCCGACATTTCTAAAAGGTTGCGGAGAAAACTCCAATAATCCGATGCAATTCATTTATCCTCAGGGAAATACAGTTGTCCATTTGCCGAAGCAATTGGATGGTAGCGAAGGAGAAATCACGTTTGAACTCGCTCATAATAACAGTCTTGCAACTGTTTTCTGGCATCTCAACAGCGACTATTTAGGTACGACGCAAGACATTCACAAATTTACGTTTCGTCCTTCACACGGCAAACACAGCCTTACAGTCGTTGATAATGAAGGAAATACGATTTCCATAGCCGTAACGGTAGAATAATCTCAAACTTTGAACTTTGAACCTTGAACTTTAAACCTTAAACTTTTCCACATATTCCTTGGGTGAAACGCCGTAAAACTCTTTGAATGTGCTGGAAAAATGCGAAGGATTGGAAAAACCGGTCGCGTAGGCAACCTCCGAAATGCTGTATTTTTTCGACAGTAATAAAGCGCCCGCTTGCCGCAGCCGGATTCCCTTGATAAAAGCGTGCGCCGACTGGTTTGTTAATTCCTTTAACCGTCTGTAAATGTGTACTCTACTTATTCCGACCTTGTCGGCAAGCATCTCGACGCTGAAATCGGGATTGGCGATATTTTCGTTGATCACCTTCATCACTTTTTGCATCAACGCCTCGTCTGCCGACTTCATTTCGATCTTTTCCATCATACTGTCAGGCTGTTGCCTGCCGCTATACTTATTTCTCAGCAGGACGCGGTTTTCCAACAGATTCGCTATCGTACTTTTCAGATAATCAGTGTTAAACGGCTTGGTGATATACGCATCCACGCCTGTTTCAAGCCCTTCGATTTTACTCTCGGAAGTCGCTTTCGCCGTGAGCAAAATAATGGGAATATGATTGATGTTGATGTTTTGCTTCACCTTTTGCGCAAAAGTGATTCCATCCATCTCGGGCATCATTACATCACTGATTATCAGATCGGGAGCCTCCAGTAAAGCGATTTCGAGGGCTTTTTTACCGTTGGATGATTCAAGGATTCTGTATTCGCCTGATAATTCGGATTTTATATATTCCCTGATTTCGTCTTCGTCCTCCACAATCAGGATTTTGCTTTTGCTTTTCGACTTGCTGACAGGCGTCGTATCAGTATCTTCAATTAAATTAATTGGATTTATTTTATTGATATTCAATAAATTAATTCTCTTATCCGGAGATTCTTCCTCGAGTTCCTGCATTTTGAGATGGTCGCTGCCCAACGGCAATTTCACGACAAACCGTGAACCCTGCGTGTCTTTCCGGTTTTCGGCATAGATAACTCCGTGATGTAGAAGCACTAACGAGCGCGTCAAGTGCAAACCGATGCCCGTACCGAAATTGGCATTGGTTAAAACACTGTGTATCTGATAAAAACGTTCAAAAATCTGTTCGATTTTGTCTTCGTCAATACCGGTTCCACTGTCGGTTATGTCAATCTCAAAATAGTTTTTGAGCGGTCCTTTCACATTTTCGTTACTGCCGGTTTTCAGTTCAATCGTGATTTCCCCATTCTCCGGCGTATATTTGAACGCATTCGAGAGGATGTTCAACAGCACCTTGTCAAAATTATTGCGATCAATCCAAACATTCAGAGTATCAGATGAATGGATAAAATTGAACTGTATGTTTTTCCGCTTGGAAAGATACTCGAAAGTGAGCATCAAATCCTTGATAAATTCCACCATGTCCGTCTCCCGGAAATGCAGTTTCATCTGCCCCTTATCCAATTTCCGAACGTCCATTAACTGATTGATTAGCCGTAAAATACGCTGTGCGTTCCGGTAAATCATCGAATAGGATTTTTGCAGTTCCGGCTCCTTGTTTTCGGTAATCAGTTTCTCCAACGGATTGATTACCATGGTCATGGGAGTGCGTATTTCGTGTGAAATGTTGGTAAAGAACTGAATTTTAGCCTCGTTGATTTCTTCCTGCTGCTTGATTTCCATGGCAATCTGCCGCTGACGATAGCGCGAGCGAATGAAATTGAAAGCAAAGAATAAGAACAAGAGTATCAGGATGATATAGGCAATATAAGCATAGCCCGACCAATACCAGGGAGGCGAAATGAGAATTTTGATCGTTTTGATTTTGGAACTGTTTTGATTGTCTATTGCCCTGACTCTGAACGTATAACTGCCGGGATTCAAGTTGGTGTAAGTAACGCGATTGGTACCGGGATAAGTATTAATCCACTGTTTATCAAGTTCTTCAATCATGTATTGATAGACGATTCTTTCAGGGTTGGTATATTCAAATGTCGTAAATTCGATGGTAAACGTATTGTCTCCGTATGTCAGCAAAAATTTGTCGGCTTCTGATATTGAGGTGCTTACAATTTCGTGATTGCCTGATTTATCGCCTTTATGCACGGGACGGTTAAATATGTAAAAATCTGTAATATAGACTTTTAACTCTTTTTTTGTTTCGATGATTTCCGGTGGATAAAAGTACGTAACTCCGTAGATACCACCGAAATACATGACGCCGTCTTTGTCTTTGAACCGCGCTCCCCGCGTAAACTCGTTTCCCTGCAATCCATCGCCCGCGTAATAGTTGATAAACCGGTTCTCGGAAATATCCAACTTGCTGATTCCCAAATAGGTACTTACCCAAATATCATTATTTTCATCTTCCAGTATGCCGCAAATCATGTTGTTGGGAAGCCCGTCTTTTGGGGAATAGGATTTCAGGGATTCGTCGGTTTTATCAAACAAATACAAGCCCTCGGACGTCCCAATCCATATTTTTCCGGACTTGTCTTCAAAAACGGTATAGGCGACCGTTTTAGGGATTAAAGTATTTTGATTCAGATAGTTAAGGAACGTATTTTTACGCGGATTGTAGCAACTCACTCCCTTGTAGTGCGCCAGCCAAATCAGCCCTTCGCTGTCGAACAAAATATCATTAATCCAGTCGTTTGAGAGTTCGTCAATGCTGAAATCGTCATTCTCGCGCTTCATGGATTCGTAATGCCCGATGATACTGCGATCGGCGATTTTTATCTTGAAAAACCCTGATCCATAAGTAGCTACGAGTAAATTTTTTTCGTTGTCTTCCGCGATGCTGTAAATTCTCTCATTCAAAAATTCAGGCACATATTCGCACTGCCCCGTTTGACGGTTCAAACGCGCCAAACCCTTTGTGTATGAGCCTAACCAGAGATTTTTCTCGGAATCTTCAAAAATGCTTAAAATGATGCCGGAGACCGAATTGGGCGAGGCGGTACGGTTAAAATGCGCAATTCGCTCATTATTAGCGTTTAGTTTGTAGAGGCCGTCGTTATCCGTGCCAATCCACGTAATGCCCTGACTGTCTTTGAGTATGGACGTTACGGCGCCCGAACCGATGGGATTCGATTTGATGGACTTAAACCCGATATAATCAAATTTTTTATCGGATTCAGGCTTGAAAATCAATCCTTTCTGAAAAATTCCCAGCCAGAAATTGTTATCCTTGTCCTGCATAATGGAATGAACCTTGCCGGTCGAAAAATCAAAAGGCGCAGAATTGATTTCATAGTCTTTAATCTCTTCATTTTCAAGTGTTTTCATACCCTGTCCGTCCGTCCCGATGTACAGAATATTATCCTTGGAAAGATAAAGCGTGTAAATCATTAACTGCTGATTATCAATGTATTTCAATTGACGGAATATGCCTTCCTTTTCATCATATTTGTTAAGTCCCTGAGTCAGAGTGCCCACGAAAATATTACCCTGATTGTCTTCGGCAATGGACGAAATATTGTTACTGCTGATTCCGTCAGGTGCAACAAAAGTTGTAACGGTTTCAGTTGCAGGAGAATACAGATTCAAACCGTTATTTTCCGTACCGATCCAGATATTACCCTGCCTGTCCTCGAAAATGAAATTCAAGTAAATACTGTTCAATTTGCCTGATAATTCGGGTTTTATGACACATTTCCGCGTTCCTTTTTTCATCTCAAAAAGCCCGTGCCCCGAAGTTACAATCAACAAATCGCCTGTGCGCGATTCAATCATGCTGGTTACGTGTGGCGAAACGACTTTATCTCCCTTATACATAGGGATTTGCTCAAAAGTATCGGTAGCCCTGTCGTAGCGCATCAACCCGTTTATGCAACATATCCAGAAATTACTTTCGCTATCTTCAAAAATAGTTCTTACATAATTGTCTATCAGCGATGTAGAGTCATCGGGCAAATGTTTGTAAATGGTAAATTTGATGCCGTCGAACTTGTTCAAACCGTTCTCGGTAGCAATCCAGATATAACCGTGCTGATCCTGGAAAACCTTGTTTATAAGGCTGTTGGAGATCTCTTTGTCCGAAGAATAGAATTTCCCGGTCTGCCCCGACAAGCCGGTAGAGGCAAACAAACACATAATTATTATCAGGATGCTGTTTTTCACTGAAATCGAAACAAAAATAATCCCGACAAAAATACGAAAAAATTATGTCTAAAAAAATTTAATTAGGACAAATGTGTGAAATATTTTTTTAACTCTGACAGGGTTCATACCAATCTACGGTGTTTTCCGAACCTTGACAGGTGAAGGGTAAAATATGTGGGGTTTGAGTAAAAAATTATTCGTTCTTTTTTGGAAATAGAAAGACATCATTTTCACCTCATTTTTTCTACAAAACAACCTCAGTAGAAAAATAACGAACGAAGATAGTGACCTCATTACCTCATTAATCGCATGATAATAAGGTAATGAGGTTGATGATGCTGGTGCTGTCATATCTACTGAGGTGGTTTTATTTTTGGAATTAGGTAAAAATGAGGTTTCATTGCGTGATAATTTTTGAAAAATACCCCCCCTATATTTTTTATATCCCACCTGTCAGGGTTAGATTCTCTTAATTCCGCTTCACCGTTTTAACGCTTCCGCTTTTGCTTCCCCGGATGATGACTACGCTACCGTTCGGGGTTGAGAATGGAATATTGACGGCTCCTTCGTCTTTTACCGTAGATAACAACTGCGCGCCCGTGACAGAATAGACCGTTACGGTTTCCGCATACGGACTTTCTACCAACAACATACTGCCACTAAAATATGCGTTCAACGGCGTATGAGGGATATGTTCGACAGCCGTCGGATTGACAGAAATGGCGACTTCCATTAAATCTTCCCGGATGGGCGTACCGTCCTCCATCGTAAAGTCAAGATTCATAATATTTGCCGTGTATGCTCCGGCGGGGATATTTCCGGTCGTTTTGTAGGCGACGTCCATAATTTTCCGGTATTCGCTTGCACTCGAACTTTTCAGGGCGCTTGGATTTATTTCTATCAGCCACGTATTGTTGCCTTTGAACGTAAAGGATAAGGTAGCGTTGCCGCTAAATTCGAGTGATAAAACGGTCAGTTGCTCGTCCAAGCCAAAACCGTCGGGAAACTGAATTTCAAACGATCCGGACAACGAAACATCGCTCGGAACATACAGACTGAGCGAGATGGCGCCGCTTCCGTTGCCGCTGGCAGGTTGCGTTACTTCGGGTACTACACCCGTTTCTACAATTGTTCCGAAATCTTTCCACATAACGGCTGCTTCATAGAGAGATTTTGTGCCGGGGGGAACGTGTAGAGTTATATCAGAAAGATTTACGCTACTAAACATAGCAGTGGAATATAGCCAATCATCGGAAAAAGGATCATCCCAGGCAACGCTGACATTTTTCAATCCTGTACACGACCCAAAAGCATAATCGCTAATAGAAGTCACTGATTTAGGTATTGTTAAGGAAGTGAGACTGGTACAGTTCAGAAAAGCACTGTATCCAATTGTTGTCACATTAGGCATTGTTACAGAAGTGAGACTGGTACAATGCTGAAAGGCGTAATCTCCAATTGTTGTTATATTTGGCATTGTTACGGAAGTAAGAGCTGTACAGCCATAAAAAGCACTGCCAGCAATTGTTGTCGCGTAAGGTATTGATATGGAAGTAAGAGCTGTACAGCCACCGAAAGCAGCATATCCAATCGTTCTTACATTAGGCATTGTCACGGAAGCAAGAGTAGAAGTGTAACCATAAAAAGTGTAATCTCCATAAAATGCGCAATCTCCAATTGTTGTTACATTAGGCATTGTTACGGAAGTTAGGGCGTGACACCACCAAAATGCGTAACCTCCAATTGTTGTTACATTGGGCATTGCTATGGAAGTTAGGGCGTGACAATCACGAAAAGCGGACTCTCCTATCGTTATTGCATTAGGTATTGATATGGAAGCAAGAGCGTTACAACTGCCAAAAGCATGAGATTCAATCGTTGTTACATTAGGCAGTGATACAGAAGTAAGACGTGTACAAGCACCAAAAGCGCTATGTCTAATTGTTGTTATCGAATTGGGTAGTGTTAGGGAAGTAAGACCACACATATAAAACGCCCAATCTCCAATCATTGTTACCGAATTTGGTATTGATACAGAAGTAAGGTTTCTACAATCATAAAAACAGTACGTTCCTATGCTTGTTATCCTATTTTCAATCACAACCGAACGAATGTTAGTCCTAATGCCAAACCATGGCTTGCCATATTGGTCTGCATAATCCGGCATTGCCTCCGTGTCGGCAGTTGTGCTGACAGTCAGCGTACCATTGCTCAGCGTTGCGGTCATCGTTTCGGTTAATTCCCACGTTTGCCCCCAGGTTTGTGCAGTGAACAGGAAAATTGTACAGATAAAGAAAAATAGTTGTCTTTTCATCTTTGAAACATTTTTAATTGTTAGTAATTTATTTTGAAATTTAATAGTTATATGTTTTGTCTGAACCTGGATTTTAACAAGATTTTCAAGATTGCCGGGATTTGTCTACTTCGCGGATTTGAAGATTTGAGGATTTATCCTGTGAATCTTTTGAATTCTGAAAATCGCGGTTCAAGACAATTTGAAAGAGTACAACGCTGTATCAACCGGCAGTACAGCGCTGTACCGTCTGGCGATACAGTGTTGTACTTGATAGCGATACAGTGCTGTATCGGTTGTCAGTACAGTGTTGTACTTGCCGTCTGCACAGCACGGCTTCCTATTTCACCTCCAGTTTGATGTTGGACGTAATATAGCGCGGGGCTTTCAAATTGACGGCATTGCTTGAAAACAATGTCTTGACAGTCAGCGAATACGTGCCCGAAATAAGTGCCGGTAATTGCAGAATAATCTTGCTCGGGTCGTTGACGGCTAAGGCGTCTTCCTGTTCGACAACCTGTTGTGTGTCCAGGTTCGTCCACGTGATGCAGTTCTGTTCCGTTTCGCCTTCTTCGGGTACGACGCGGATTTTCTTGCCGGTGATGGTAACCGTTTTTCCGGGCGTTACTTCTCCGTTTACGGCGCCGGTAGTTGCGTCGGTAATGCTGTCAATGGAGGCTCCGCCGTTTTCGAGATTCAATCCGTTGAAGGTGCCTTTCACCTGTTGGAGCATCGCCTGTACAACGTTGGTAACGCGACTGTTGACGACGCAGGCGTTGCGGTCTTCCGCAAAGTTCGTGTCTTCGTAGAAATTTCCGGTGATGGCAGGTTCGAGCAGGGTGATTTCGTCGTTCACCTTTTCTCCTTCCGCCAGAAATTCGAGTTTTACCTCATTCATCATCCGGTAGATGTTCACCAGGGTATCCTTGCGGTATTCGGTGCGTGTCTGCACGATACGCTCGGCAAGGTCTTCGAGTCCCTTGGTCTTTTTCGACTTTACTTTCGCAATTTTGTCGTTCGTTTCTTTGGTTACGGTGTTCTCCATCAGGTAGTAGAACCATTCGTGAATTTTTTTAATTGTTGTAGCCATATCATTTAATTATTATGAGTTTGAAAATTTGAAGATTGCACCTCACCCCTAACCCCTCTCCAAAAGGAGAGGGGAACAGCACGGGCGACTCCCC
>JAITMT010000463.1 GCA_031277235.1 Tannerella sp. | reverse complement strand
TTTTCGACATTGAACGAAATCAAGTTCCAGCCCGTTTTCAGTTCGATATTGAGGCTATGTCCGACCGGTTCTTCCCCATACTGTATCCATTCCACCTGCATACCTGCGTAGCCGCTGTTGAGGTTCATATCCGTGATGTCGAGCGTGTGTACAATGAGATTGTAATAGCCCTGAGCGACGGTTTTGCTTCCCAGATTCACACGATAGGCGTCCGGCTTGATGGAGTCAATACTCACCGAATTGTCTATCATATTCAAGCCGCCCTGATTGTGCAGTTCCAAATCTTCTACGGTAAACGACGAGCCGAGAATCGGACGATCGAAATAGACCGTAAGTCCGGACAGTTGATGATCAATCAGCGGAACGGTCTGTCCTTCCTGCGGCGCCGGCAAGCCCACGATGGAATCTACCGTCAAGGTGTTCGTACCGATTTCCGAGAATACGAGGTTGTAGGTGTACAAGTCGGTAGTCGGTAAATCGTCGGCGATATGGATTTTGTTTTCGTAAAGCGGACTGTGGTCGTCATTGAGCGTTACGAATGTTTGCCATACGTTTTCGAGCGGAATCTGCACGTTGTCCGAGCGTGTTACCTGCGTGAGTTTGTACTTGCCGCGTGTGGGGTCGTCCATACGGGCGTAGTTCCAGCCGGTTTCCGAAGGTTGTACCGAGAGTGTTACCTGCAAATTCGCCAACTTGCCTGTATATGCCGTATCTGCCAAATGAACAGGCACATACGATGCGTCGGAATAATACAGTCCGTCGGGATAGTCGCGCAAATCGGCATTGTCGTTCACAAGGAAATCAAGAATGCCGTCGTCTTGAGCGCCGTAGGCGCGGACGGAGTGCGTCAGTTCGTGAATGGTTACCGTATCTACCAGACTCAGGTCGGGATTGCCGTAACTGTTCAAGTGCGTGATGTTGGCTTTGTAGGAAACGAAGTGTCCGAGCAGCGAACTGGTCAGCCACCAATGCCCTACAGTCGCCGTTTGCGGTTGAATATCGCCAAAATTGACGTTTGTCATACCCAACTGCTTTTCCCGGTCGCCGAGCGAGGAGCCGATAATGTTGAAGTTAATCAGCAAGCCCTTTTCGTTTTCGATAATTTCGGGCTGCGCGCTTTCAATCTGCACGTTTTTAGCCGGTCCGTAACCCTTGTTGTGAATGATCACGGCAAGGTCGGCGGGAATCATCGGTTCGATGGGCGTGGTCAGCGCATCGTCACCCAGTATGTCGCGCTGCATAAAGTAATGCAGATCCAAATTGGGTGAAGGATGCACTTCGAGCGCCACGGGGAACAGATTAACCGTTACGCGGGTGCCGGAGAACGGGTCGTCGTAGGCAAGCACGCCGCCGAAGGAGTATATCTTCATTTCTTCGGGAGCGGCGCCGATTTCGGGAATAAAGAGGATGTTCACCGAGCCGTCGCTTGACGCAGTGAGCGAACCGGAGCCGTCAATGCCTGTCAGTGCGCCGATAAGCGATTCGGTATTGATTTGGAACAGGTCGTTCCTCAATTCGCCGGCGTCGTCGCGTACTTCCAGTTCCAAACTCACATTTTCCATCGGCAACGAACCGTGTCCGTTGTGAATGGTCAGCGTGCCGCGGAAGGCTTCGCGCGTCATCGTCATCCGTTGCTTTATTTCCATGGTTACGGAAGCGCAGACGCCTCCATTCGGTTGGGATTCAATTTCTTCTTTCCAGTAAGCCAAATCCTGAGCAACATCTGCTGCCATTTCATCAATATCGGCATATCCTTTGGAGATGATATAATTATTAACCATATCTATGGAATCCGAATATTGAAGCAATGTATCTGAGTTCATTATATTCGGATACGTTTCATTGGGAACGAAAACATTGTCGGCGTTAGCCGCTTTCGTCTGATTCCAGCGTTCGATAAACGGAAGATACAAACTGTCGGGCATACCGGAAGAAACGATGTTAAAATCATTATCGGGAATGGGCAGTGCATCATCGTCCAGATAAGGCGTCAAGGCGTCAATAAAATCCACATAATTTTCGTTGTCAATTATTTCTTGATTACCAAATATTTCAAGCAGAATCCTGTTTGAGGCAGCCAAATGCGTTTCCATTTTACCCATTTTTTCAGTCAACAAATCCATATCCAAAGTCCAGTTTTCGGGAGCGGATTTTAACATCTGTGATGACCTCATAAAATCAACGCCATTACCGCCTTCGACCATTTTGCTTTTCTTATTGGAGTAATTTGTCGGTTTTGCGTAAATTATAACCGAGTTGCTGTGTTTGCTGGCACGTCTTTCAAATGACCAGTTCTGGTATTTAGTCCAATAATAATTAAATAATTCATACGTGGGTAGATCAGGATTGCAATATTTGGGTTGACTGATGGGAATAATAACGGGAGGAGGATCACCACCGGGACCAATTTTAATGTCACCGGGATCCACGGGACCCCAGGGACCCCATCCCAATCCACTTCCACCTCCACCTCCGCCTCCGCCTTCGCCGAAGCAATCTGTGCGCCCGTTGAATCTATAACCATTGATAGTCTTAAATAAATTCATTGTCGGTCCGCAGTAAAAGTAACATCTTGTAGTAACTGCTTCAAAGCAGTCCATTAAACCTGCTCTCAATCTCACCTCTTGCGGGTTAGCGTCGCGGCGGCGCATCGTTACAGGCACAATCAGCGACTGGTGCGCCGGCAAATCAAAACCGTCATTCAGATAAACAAATTCGTACTCGTCGTCTTCCGGAAAAGCAATATCCACATCTTCCGCCGTTATCAATCCCAAATTGGTCAGAACCATATTGAATTGATATTCTTCTTCGCCCACCAGGTAGGGCATCTCTTTCGGCATATTAACCTGTACTACCGGTTTAGGTACATTGGCTTGATACTCTGCGACAAGTTCAATTTCGTATTCGTCTTCTATTTCGGTAGGCACGACCTGCCAGGTGTAACTGACAGCATTGAATGAGATAAATATTTGTTTATTATTGGTAGCGCCCGCTTCAATCAATACGTTGTTGCGGTAACTTTCGTGGTTGGGTGCTTCTACCATCAGCGTCCAATAGCCTTCGGGAATTTTGTCCACTGTGAAAAGACCGTTGGCATCGGTGTAGCCCTCGGCAATGGTAACAGAGGAGAAAGGATGTTTCACCATCACATGCGCATCTTTCACATGCGTTTTTTCTTCGGTATTGTAGAAATATTCATCCACCACATCCACCACAAGCACGCCCGTACTGTCGGAAATCGCCTGAATGTTGTAGGGGATTCCCACGCTCTTGCCGTTGGCGCAATTTACCGCCAGATTGCCGGTGAAGGGCGTGTTGAGTTGCGTTGTTTCCTGCGGCGTGAGCCAAAGTGAAATTTTGGTGGTGTCGCCCGGTTCTATCGAAGGCAGGGTGTCGGCGTTGGCGAGTTTCATCCAGTCCAATTCGGGAATGCCTACCTCAATTGTTCCGGTGGGTCCGTTGCCTACATTGACTAAGGTTAATTCCACCAGTTTGCTTTTGCCTTTGTTCATCTGCGTAGTGAGGTTGCGCGGAATCACTTCAAAATCTCCCTGCGTGGGTTTGCAGTAGAACCAAACCGTGAAATCGTTGGAGATGCCTTCGGCGGAAGTTCCGCGAATTTTTATCGCTTCCCACCTTTCCGTTGTGGTTTCTTCCGTTCCCGTTACCGCGTAGTTCATCATGGCATAGCCGCTGCCGGCAAGCGTCGCTATCGGCGAGAGCGTTACCTGAGCGTTGGGCAATCCTTCCACGACCTCAAATGCGATGTCGGTCAGCGGAACGTTCGAGCGGTTCTGGAACTGGATGTTTCCCGCTACGGGAATGTCCTTGAACACTTCCCAGCGCACATTGCTGCTTGTCATTTTGAAGTCGGGAATATCAAACTGAGCCTTGACCGGCGTGTTGGTCAATCCGGGCTTGAAGGCTTTGACGGTATAGTGTCCCGCTTCGCCCGGTTGCGCGGTAAAGATTTGGGTATATTTACCTTCGCTGTCGGTGGTCAGTTGCCACGAACGGTTGTAGTTCATGACCGTAACCGTCAGATCCACCCGTATATTCGCGGCGGGCATTCCGTTGTTGTAGGTAGCCACGCCCGTAATTTCGATGTTATCCTCTGCGGCATAAACCGTCTGCTGCACGTTTGCTGTTACTTCGTAGGAAGTGGGCATCATGCCTCTGCCTTTCAGATGAACGGTGTATTGGGCAGCGCCGGAAGTCAAAATCAAATCGGCATCATAATCGCGCACTTCTTCGGGGCGGAAGGCTATTTTTACTGCGCCTCCTTTGCGTTCTTTCCAGTCTGCCGGTTTTGTGAAGGAGAAGAAGGAGGCGTCCGCGCCTGTCATCTCCAATTCAAGCGGCTGCGTGAGGTATCGTCCGCCTGCGTTCGCCAGCGTGGTATCGGAAATAAAGACGACTCGTTTGCCGAGGTCTAAAGTATCTGTTTGGGTATATACCAAAGGCGGCAGGTTGGCTGCGGTAAAGACGGTTGTTCCGATGGTTGACTGCCCGGTATAGTTCGGATTTTTGATGCTGTCGGGAGCGAATGTCCAGTACAGCGTTTTCTGTTCACCCAGAGCCAGCGTAGATAAATCGCTGTCTATAGCCGGTGTAGTTCGTTCCGGATTGGAATACCACGAAGTGGCGCCTGTAACCGCTTGATTCATCACGCCTGTGGCAGTGAGCGGCACATCTTCGGCAATATCGTCCAATCCGTTGCCTTGCTGCACCTGAATTGCTGCGGGTATGGAATAGGAATAGGCGGTTTTGCCTATCGTGAAATAACCGTAGGTAGAGCTTTTGAAGTTGCCTGTGCCGTAGATGTACAAATGGGCGGTGTTGCCTTTGTTGATGTTGTTGTAAACATTTTGCGGATTGATTACAAATTCGGTTTCGGGCTTCAGGGTATCATTTCCCAGCACGTAAATAAAGTCGTCGTATGTGGGAATGACGGGCAGACCGGTGTAAGCAAATTCTTTCAGGAAAGTGAAGGCTCCGCCGCCGATGTTTTTCTGCTGTACGCCGATACGGAATTGCTGGCTGTCTTCGCCGGAGTCGTTTTTCGCCCGGACGGTGAAGTCGAAATTACCCACTTCTGAGGGGTATCCGCTGACAAGCCCTGTGGAGTCGAGCGATAAGCCTTGCGGCAGTGCGCCTGCGGTGAGTTCCCAGACAATCGGGTCTAAGCCGGTGGCGTATAGCGGATAGGCATATTGCGTGTGGTAAGTAGCCACAGTAGGCTGCGCATTGGCAATGTTGGGTATTTGCTGCGAGGCTCCCATTTCGGCAATGACTGTGGCGGGCGTGCGGTCGGGGAGCCGGTCGCCAGTGAATGCGCCGACGTAGGAGCCGAGCGCGCCCTGCGGCACCCATATCGTGTCGAGCGCTAAGGCTCCTGCGAAAATACCGCTGCCCAGTGAAGACGGAGCCGATGCGCGTGAAAAACGGACGGTTGCGAGACTGGAACAGTCTCTGAATGTGTTGTTTCCCAAAGCGTTCACGCTGCTTGGGATCAGTATGTCGGTCAGATTCTTACAGCCGTCGAAAGCCTGATACTGGATTTGTGTGAGGCCGCCCGGCAAGACAATAGTCGTAATGCCTGAATAGTGGAATGCGCCGGAGCCAATGTTTGTTACACGCTGGGGAATAACAAGGCTTGTGAGGTTTTTACAGCCGTCGAAAGCATTGTAATCAATCAGCGTGAGCGAGGCGGGCAGGGTTACGGACACCAACAAAGTATCGTTATAAAACGCATATCCGCCCAAGTTGGTGATGCCGTTATCTGCGCTGAATGTAGTTAATGCCGGACATTCGGCAAAGATATATACGCCCATTGTCCGCACATTCGCGGGAATCTGAACAGATGTTAATCCGCTGCCTTGAAATGCGTTGCTTCCGATGGATTGCAGCGAAGCGGGCAAAGCGATGCCGGTCAATGCTTTTGTGCCTCTGAAAGCGCTTGATTCTATTACTTTCAGCGCGGTGGGCAAAGTTATGCCCGACAGCAGCGGACAATTTGAAAATATGTTACTCTTGATAGTTTCAAGTCCTGTGGGCAAGACGACGGAAACAAGCGAAGCGCAATACTGGAAAGCATAACTGTCAATATCGGTAACGCTGTTCGGAACAGTTACCGACTGCAAGCCTGTGTAATCAAAAGCACTTCTGCCAATAGTAAGCAATCCGGCAGGGAGATTGATATTTTTCAATGCCGCACAACGACCGAAAGCCGAATTGCCTATGCGGGTAATGCCTTCGGGCAAAGCAATATCTTCCATTTGCTGAAAATTACCAAACGAATAGTTTCCGATTTCCGTGATTCCCTGAGCGATCACTACGTGTTTGATATTGTTGCGAACACCAGCCCACGGTGCAGTGTTTTCGGAATAATCGGGTATGGCTCCGCTGCCGTTGATATAGAGCGTATCGGCGCCGACACGCCACCAGAAGGCGTATTCGGTGGAGTATTGCATGTCTATCTGCAAACCGTATTTGCCGGTGTATGTTGCGCTGGTATTCCACGGTTGCACCTGAACATACACCGTATGGCATCCGTAAGGAATATCTACAAAATTACTCATTGAATTATACGCACGGCTGCTCCAGGTTGCGCCGCCGTCGAAAGAATACATAAATCCTATATCGAAAGAAGAATAATAACGTGTCATCTTCAACTGGAGCATCCTGTTATCGAAAGCGGGCAAATCCATCCGGTAATAATCATAGTTGGAATTGACGTGAATGCTTGCGGTATCAAGTTTGATACTTGCCGTATTGCCGTTGAACACGACCGGCAACACGGTTGCGGTAGCTACATTGTCGTTGGGTTCGTAGCCGTCGGCGGGAATCAATTGCCGGTCGGCTTTCACTTCCAATGCGTAACTGCCGGTGTAGCTGTTGCTGTTACCCAATACCTTGAATAAAATGGCGTTGCATTGATGGGGTAAGGCTATGGGCGTAGCAAATTGGTTGTTAGTTTCGCTTGACCAGGTGGCGCCGCCATCTATGGAATAGGCGAATTTACCGTATAAACTGTAAATGCCTTCGGGTTCAAAATAACCGTTTTTCAATTTGGCGGTGAAAAATACGGTATGATTGGCATCGCGGGCAGGCAGGTTAACACGGTAGTAATCCACATCGCCTGCAATATGAACAAGCGTACCGGCAGTTTTAACGTATGCCGAGTCGTTGGCGGCAAAGGCGAAAGGCAAAACGGTAGCCGTTTCCGGCGTATTGTTCGGCTCGTTGAAATCGGCAACGGCGTCAATTTGCAGGGCGTAAGTACCCATCTGACTGGTGCTGGCTCCCTCTACACGAAAATAGACAGTATCAGTGGCAAGCGCAGTCCAGTTGAAACTATAGTTGCTGTAATTCGACCAGGTTTGCCCTCCGTCTAAAGAATAGGCGAATCTTCCATACACGGAATAATTGCTGCCGTCAATGTTGGGATTGTTATACCTGTTAAACAGTTCCGCTTTGAACATACAGCCTGCGTTGGGCGGCAATGCCACTTTGTAGTAATCGGTTGCTCCGAGAACGAGCGAATTGACGGTTTTTACAACCGCCGTGTCGTTCTCTGCAAAGAGAGGCAACAGCATAGCGGTTTCCGGCGTCTTGTTCGGCTCGTTGAAATCGGCAACGGCGTCAATCTGCAGGGCGTAAGTACCCGTCTGACTGGTGCTGGCTCCCTCTACACGAAAATAGACAGTATCAGTGGCAAGCGCAGTCCAGTTGAAACTATAGTTGGTGTAATTCGACCAGGTTTGCCCTCCGTCTAACGAATAGGCGAATCTTCCATACACGGAATAATTGCTGCCGTCAATGTTGGGATTGTTATACCTGTTAAACAGTTCCGCCTTGAACATACTGTTTGCATTGGCGGGCAACACCACTTTGTAGTAATCCACATCGCCGGCGACGTGAATGTCGGCTCCGGCAGTCTTCACGGTCGCCGAATCGTTGGTAAACGTCAGCACGGTTCCCGACTGTTCAGGGCTGTGATTGGTAAAATTCAGCGTCAGCGCAGTCGCCGACAGCACATCGTTGTTTGTCTCGTAGGCGTCTGGCGTTTGTGCCAACGTGCCCACCGTAACAAAAAGCGCGGTCAAAAATGTAATAAATGTTCTCATATTTTCTGCATATTAATATTAATCCGTTTGTTTTCTTTTGCGGTAGTTGGCAGTTCCAACGCAGTCCGTGCCCTAACCGGCACACTCATAGCCCCCGCCATGCAGCGGCTCAAAATCAACAGGGAAAGTCTAATTCTTTTCATACAATTAACCGTTTAAATTGTTTATACCAATATATTAAAAATTACGCCGCAAATGTAGATAGAAAAAATATCCCGCCATGCAAAAAAAAGGGCGTTTTTTATGAACTCGCCTCCTGCATACATGAACACCCCCGATTTATACATGAACGGGGTGAAAACGCAGTTTAGGGTTTAGAGTGTAGTGTTTAGAGTGTAGTGTTTAGAGTGTAGTTGAAAGTATGAATAGAGTTCGAGGTTCAAAGTTTAAGGTTCAGAGCCTCCCCTAACCCCTCCGAAGGAGGGGAACTTTCCCCTCTTTTCCTATTCCCCTCCCTTGTGGGGAGGGGTTAGGGGAGAGGTTGAGAGGGAACAGGGCTGAGGTGTAATTTTCAAATCTTCAAATCTTCAAATTCTCAAATCTTCAAATGTTTCAAATCCGCGCCGGCGGGTACGAAGCAGAATCCGGAAACGTTTAATTAAATAGAAATTATATAATTTATCGGCAATTTATCGGCAAGTAATTTTATCAACAAACAAATAAACTCTTTATAATAAATCATATACACCTGTCAGTCTTTCTGTTTTATCGGCAATTTATGGGCAAAAATATATTTTGTTTGTTTCTTTTCGCCCTGTTTAATGACAAGATTGTAATCTGCTAATTTCGAAAGGTCGTACCTTGCTGTACGCTCTGAAACATTGTAGCGTTTCATATATTCGGAAGCAAGAATTTCGCCTGTCTCTTTGTAAAATTTCAAGGAGTTTAATTGCCGGTCGTTCAAATTGAATGCACTTAAATCTATTTCTTTGCGGAACACAATCCAAAAATCGTGTCCTTTGGCGGAAATAGTCGGAACAGGAATATTAGCCTCAATACATTGATTTTTCATTTTATCCATTCCACGTCCCCACGATTCAATATACCCAATTCGGAAAAATGCGTTGGCAATGTCGGGATTATGCGGTTGCGAAGAATGTTTTGCCAATAAATACTCGGTATTCCAACCGTTGGGCAGTTCGCCGTAGTTCCAAATCATAATTTTGTCTTTGTAAACGCTGATTTGAATAGGCATTCCTCCTGTGTAATCCCTGTGAGCAATGGCGTTGTGGATTGCTTCTCTGATTGCCTCTTTTGGGTATTCGTAGGTCTCAACTCGATAAATTCCTTCATAACTTATTATTGCTTTTATGTATTTTGTAAAAAGCAAATCAATGGTTTTTTCGACTTGTTCAAACAAATTTCCGTGAATTTCATCTTGAAAAATCAAGTCGCTGTCCGTTTCAAAGTAACCGATTTTGACATACGCACCTGTTACAAATTTTTCGGGTTTTGGATGGAAAAGCAAAAGAGCCGCTCTTTTCAGATAATTATTTTCTGTAAGTTGCAGATTTTCAAGCAAAAGTTCGTTGCTCTCTGTCAAAACATCATCGTCAAGCCGTTTGCTTTTTATGCCTTTTTTGCGGAAAAACTCAAAAGTTTCCTGTTTCAGTTCCGAAACGGGAATATTGGGAACGGTAACGCTATCCCACTTTCTGCCGTATTTCTGCAAAAGGAATTTATCCAATGCCGCACCTTTCAATTCCTGTTTGGTACTGCCGCTTCTGTAATGATATTCGCCTTTGTAGTTCACCGGGTTTGGCTGTGGCTCGACAACAATTTCGATATAATCGCCTTGCCCGCTTTGGTGCAAATTTACATCGGCAACAATACCCAAAACGGTGGTTATCCTGTTTGGTAAATCTTCCAGCAATTTTCCGGAATCTTTTATGCCTACAATCTCGCCTGCATCGTTTTTACCGATAATGAGCGTACCGCCCTGCGCATTGGCAAAGCCGCATATCCATTTCAAGTATTCGTCTTTCCAAATGGATTTGTATTCTATGTTTTGCGTTTCGAACATCTATTACAAATTTTGAATTGCAAAAGAAAATGCAAAATTACAACTTTTTTCGCAATCTTTATTTAATTTGAGATTTGAAGATTTGAAAATTTGAAGATTGGCGTCCTCAGGCAACGCTTCGCTCGTCTGCGATTATGAAAATTCGTCCTTTCGCGCGAAAGCATCTCCAAAGGAGATGAACATGAATAACCCCCCAATGAAGCGAAGCGATTGGGGGTGAAGGGTGAGGGGAGGGGAGGGAGAGGGCAGAGGGGAAAAAGGAAAAGGCAAAGGCAAAGGCTTCAAGAATTGAAAATTGACAATGAATCTTCAAATCTTCAAATTTTCAAATTTTCAAATTTTCAAATCTTCAAATTCTCAAATCTTCAAATTCTCAATCTTCAATCTGTTCAATCTGAAAAATGTTTCAAAATCTTTTTCACGGAATTTACAAAATTTGCAAAATTGACAATGAAGACCAAAGTTCGTTTACCCCCAATGAAGCGAAGCGATTGGGGGTGAAGGGTGAGGGTAGGGGAGGGAGAAGGGAGAGGGGAAAAGGCTTCAAGAATTGACAATTGACAATTGACAATTGACAATGAATCTTCAAATTCTCAAATCTTCAAATTTTCAATCTGTTCATTCTGTGAAATGTTTCAAATCCGCGCCGGCGATGAGAGACGACTCTCAAATATCATCAATCCTGTCAATAATATCCGAAGCGTAACTGTCTAATTTATAACTCAAATCATCCAGTTTATCTTCCAGATTGTCTATTTTGTCTTCGAGGTTATCTATTTTGTCTTCGAGAGCGGCAACTTCATTTCGCTCGGATGTTCCTGACATAAAGATAAATAAACTGAAAATTGCGACAACAGTAATTACTTTCTTTTTCATATTTTTTAAATTTTTAATTTCTCACCCTGACCCTGTTCCATTCCAGGTACATTTTAAATGTTTCGTTTTGCTGAAACTGTCGGGCGGAATATTTGGTATTGAAGGTTTTAAGTTTTTGTCCTTCAACGCTTTCCGCTTCGACCATTTCCAGCGTCAATTCTTTTCGCCGCGTGTCTTTGTGCACGATGGCGGTTGCCTTGGCGCCCGAATTGACTACCGTTCGTTCCGATCTGACAAGCGGAGACGCTACCGTTAAGGAGACACGTGCTCCGTGCGTTGCCGTTTCGTAGTCGAGCGGGTTGTCGAGGCGCACTTCTATTTGCGTGCCGCGATTGATGACGATCTGTCTTCCAACGGCTTCAGAAGCACGATTGGGCGGTGTTTCCTTCCCGGCAACAGGAGTTTGCTGTTTTTCCTTTGCCTTTTCTTTTGCCTTTTCCTTTTCCTCTGCCTCTACCTTCGCCTTTTCCTCTGCCTTCGCCTCTGCCTTCTTCTCTTTCGGCGTCTCCCTGACCGGCGTTTTCGTTTCCGGCGGAGTTTTGACAATTTCCGGATCTTTCTTTTTCCCGCCAAAATCCGGTATCGGATTATCTTTGGGCGGCGACGAAACGGTTGCCGGACGTGTGTATATTTCCGGCTCCACAACTGTCAGATATGGTTCCACGACCGATGTATCGGCTATTTTCGTAAGTTCTACCTTTTTATCGCCGGTAGATGGTTTGTAGAAAAACAATAACAGCGCCAGCAAAATAGAGCCTGCCAAAAATCCGACGCTAAGAAAAGTTCGACGGTCAATCGCATATTTTTTACCGATAAGTTTCCTGAAATCAGGAAGATGTATATTCCTCCTGACCGAAATTTTTGCCATCCATACAGGTATAATTTCCGGCAACCGGTTCCATGCAGGAGTTTTTGCGGAACTATCAGCTACTTGCACCTTGTCGAGCGCTTTCCTAAACTCCTCGGCGTCCGCAAACCTTTTCGACGGCTCCTTTGCCAGCGACTTCAAGATCGCATCGTTGAGCGATTCGGGGATGGCGCTGTTCAACGCAATGGGAGGCACGGGTTTACGGTTGGTATGCGCCTGCATGATTTGAAA
>JAITMT010000028.1 GCA_031277235.1 Tannerella sp. | reverse complement strand
TCATACAATACCTTTTTGATGTCTATTTTATTCATTTCCTATTAGTATAATGCATATCAGGGATTTATCGTCTGTTTTCTTTGGAAACAAACGGACGGATTACCGCATGTAAAACCCTTTTGAGTTTTCCCACGATATTAAAACCGCGCCTCATCAATATTGCGCCGCAGAGCAGGTCAACATTCCACCCGCGCAGTGCGGCGTAGTGTTCCGCTACCGTTATCATACCCTTTCGGTTCAACAGCCTCCGAAACTCTTTCATACAGGCTTTTTTTGTCATTCGGCGGCGAAACTGCATCCGGTTGATGTCTATCAATGTGAAGATATAGCGTCCGTTTTCACGACGGAAAAAAACGTTACCCGCACTGTAATCGCCGTGTTTTATGCCTTTCAGATGCAAATCGTATGTAAATCGGGCAAAATGATACAGAACGGTATCCCGCTCTTTTTCAGGCAGTGTATTGACTTTTTCCAGTAACTCATCCGGAATAAAGCGCGTTATGGAATATCCCGTATGGAAAAACCCCCATTTGAACGTTTCGATATATGCCACCTGTTCAGCCGTTTGAATGCCATATTTGCCCAATCTTCCGGCAAATATGCAGGAACGGCGGGGTTTGCTCCATCGCAGGAAAGTGTACACGACCATATTGGCAAGCGTCGGACGTTTGTAACGCTTGATGACCAACTTTGTACCGTCGGGCGCAGTAACTTCCTCTACGGTGTTGCGTTTGTTTCTGTACACTTTATCGCACTTGTAACGATGGTAAGGAATATCGCTGATATATTCCCGAAGATGCGCATAAGAAGGATTAATAACTATTTTCATGATTTTAATTCATTAACCACTAAAACCGGTATCCTACTCCCAAACCGATTAAATTGGAACTCATCCAAACATTCCCGAAACTTTCGTCGAACATATTGCGAAAACCAAGTTGGTAGTTGAAATTGAATTGCAGATGGCATTTCAATTCATACCCGATGATAAACCCCGCGCCGAAATCCCAGCGGTACATCATTGTTTTACCGTTAGTCCGGTCTTTTTTGTAGAGGTCTATCATGCGGTCGGCGGCTTCGTAGCGGCTGAAAAACCCGACCGATGCAAACGAGCCGACGCCAAGGTACAATAAACCTTGCCCGGCGTCTATTTGCTTGATGGAATATACGGGCAGTTCAATGCCGTGGTAGCGATATTCGGCTGTTTCGCCTGTTGTCCGGTTTTTTATTTTTGAAGTGCGGTAATGAAACATCACATCTATCTCAATGGCTGTATTTTCCGCATATACGTACTTGTAGAAAAAGCCTGCCGAACCGCCCGCTTTCATGCTGCTTGTCAGATTGCAGGTGTCATTAACGTAGAAATTCATCAGATTGAGGTCTGTTTTGACGCCTGCCGACGATTGAGCCTTTGCAGAAAACGCAAGTACACAAAGTAATACAAAGCCTGTCAATACTCTTGTCATGTTGATTGGTGTTTTCAATTCTCAACTCTCAATTCTCAACTCGTTTATGCTTCCATCTTCTATGGCTCCACAGCCAGTACTGCGGATTGCGGCGGATGGTTTCTTCCAGCAAACGGACGTGTTGGTTGGTAATGCCCATATCAAAGGTTTCTGCGGCATTTTCTGTTATCGGGGTAACGTCCACTTCGTAATATCCACGTTTTACGCGCCGTATTTCGTAATATAATACCGCTGTATTGTAGCGTTTTGCCAACTTTTCTACGCCCTGATATACGGCTGTGTCCTGATTGAGAAAAGTTGTCCAATGGTGTACCGCATTTCGGGGCGGCGACTGGTCGGCAAGGAAACACAAGGTTGTCAGGCGGTTTTCATACTTGTAATCATTGATTGCTCTGATTGCCTGAAAGGTTGGAATTGCATCGGTGCCGTACTTTGTGCGCAGGTCGTAGATAAATTTGTCGAAAAATCTGCTTTCCAATGGATGGTACAGCGTGGCATGATGGTAGGGAGTAGTGTTTTCCAGCGTGGCTAACCATTCCCAGTTGCCGTAATGACCGGTTACAAAAAGTATCTGTTTACCCTTGCGGTACAGTTCGTCGAATATTTCGGGATTGCTGTATTTGATACGGCGACGTATCTGCGGCGTGTCAATATTTGCCACTTTGAGGGTTTCGACAATCAAATCGCACAAAAAGCGGTAGAATTTTCGGGCAATCTGCCGACGTTCCCTTTCTGATTTTTCGGGAAACGAATTGCGCAGATTTTCCAATACTACCTTGCGACGGTAACGCATTACATAACACACCACTACGAACATCAAATCGGAAATCACGTAAAGACACCGAAGCGGCAATAATGCCAGCAACCAACAAAATCCGTAAAATATTCTATACCAAAACTTCATGACTTTAAAACTTTTAATATAATTTTTCCGCTTTGAGACCTGCCCTGTGCAAAACAACCGCAACAAGTTCCTCCGTCAGTCCGTAAGTCTCAATCCGCAACAGTTTGTCGTTATCTTCAAGGTTCCAATCGACGATTTGAGAAATTTTGTTGAATAATTTGCCGATTTTTTCAATATCCGACCTCGCCGCAAGCGAGATTTTCAATAAAAGAATTTGTTTTGACATGACTTTATTTATTTAAAAATGAAACGGTTATTCTTTCTTCCTTTTCCCCTCGTAATTTACAGGCTATTCCAATAAAATACGTCCGTGAGGTCATTCCGGCATTACTGCCGCCGACGTTATATAAATTGACCAACCCTTTCTGCATACCCGCATAAATACACAGCCGGTGATGCAGTTCGTATCCGGCGATGACCGTTGCGCCAAAGTCTATCGGCTTGATGAGTTCATCTTCGTACAGGTTCAATTCCGCAAATCCGGCTTTTATTCCTGCGCCTGCAAACAAACCTGCGCCTGCAAATATTTTCCCGTGTTTCATTCGTTTTTTCAGAATTGCATACATAGGCATCTCAACGGAAAAGTATTGATATTCATTGAATATATTCGTTTCTTTATAACCTATTTCCGAGACTTTATAATTCATTGACAATTCGGATTGTAATGAAAAATAATCCGTTACAGGGAAATTGATAACGCCCCCGATGGTCAATCCGGTTTTCATGGCGCACATGATATTGTCCCTGTTCCTGAAATCGTAGCCCGACAGGTTAGCGGCTATTCGTATTTCGGTACTTGTCTGCGGCTGTGCCTGCACGTTTGCTGCGAACACGGGAAGCCACGCCATCAATATCGCTAAATGATACTTTTTCATGTTTCCCTGCGCTGATTTTACATACTACATCTGCCCTCCCTGCAATTCATCACAGGAATTGACTTTTCTATCCAGTTGCGGAACTCGAAATCGGAAACCGTCTCCATCACAACTTTCATCTCATTGCCGGTGTACGAAATCCTTTCAAGGAAAACCCGCCTGCAACCTTCTTCTTTTTCGTATATAATGCTCAATGCGAGTATTTTTGCATATACGCTTTCTATGTTTATTCCTTTCATTTTCATGGCTATATAAATTTGATTTGATTTTGTTCCGGCGGCAGGGCTCGAACCTGCAACCTGTTGTTTTATTTGCTTTTTGCACCAACCGTTCTACGCCATTTGAACTACGCCGAGATGTTTAAAAAAGGGATGAGGAAGAATTTCCCCCACCCCTCATCGTCAATCCATCAGAAACGAAAACCCAAACCGAGGCTGACCGTTTGATTGAGCATGGAAGCGTTGTCCTTGCCCGCATTCAGCGCATCGACAAACCCGATTTTGTAGGTTGCGATGATTTGAAGCCTGTTGCTGAACTCGTATCCGAGCATGGCTCCTGCGCCGAAATCCCAGCGTTGCATTGCGGACTTTTCACCGCCGTACTCCTTGTACAGTTTCAAATCGTCCGCGCCGCCAACGCCTTTGTAACGGGCGTCAAAACCAAGTCCCACGTAGGGACCCGCGCCCACAAAGCCCTTGCCGTTTCCAAGGCTCATTTGCCCAACGGCATACACCGGAATTTCCATACCGAAATACTGGAAATCCGTTTCTGCGCCCGAAGACTTTTCTTCCATTTTGGAAGTTTTGAAATGCAGCAATATTTCGGGCTGCAATGCAAAATAGTCTCCAAACTCGAATTTGGTGTAACCGCCAATGGTGGCGCCAAATCCAACCTTACTTTTCATCCCGTCCATATCCGTAAGGATGAAATTCGACAGGTTTGCGTCGGCTTTCATGCCGCCTCTTATTTCCTGTCCGCGGGCTTGCGTCATTCCCAAACCCAACATTAACGCAACTGATATTACTACCTTTTTCATTATAATTACAATTAAAATGTTAATTAAAAAATTTGTT
>JAITMT010000018.1 GCA_031277235.1 Tannerella sp. | reverse complement strand
TTTTCATCCGCCTCTCGCCGGAAAACACATTCCAAACCATTGATTTTCTAAAAGAAAAGTGGAAGAAACTGTCGGACGAGCCTTTCGAGTTGAAGTTTCTGGACGACACGCTGAACGACCTTTACCAGACCGAAATCATGCTTGCCCGGCTGATTACCGTTTTCGGAATCATCGCCGTCATCATCGCGATTATGGGCGTGTACGGGCTGATTGTTTTCAACGCGAAATACCGGGCGAAAGAAATCGCCATCCGCAAGGTGAACGGCGCAGACGTCCGGGAAATCATAGCGATGCTGAACCGTAACATATTGATACAGTTAATTATGGCATTCGTCATCGCGACGCCGCTGGCGTATTTCATCGTGCACCGCTGGCTCGCAAATTTTGCCTATAAAACTCCGGTGTACTGGTGGGTATTCCTGCTCGGCGGAATCATCGTTTTTGTAATCACTTTATTAACCGTCAGTTATCAAAGTTACAAAGCCGCCAAAACGAATCCAACGGCAACGTTAGCCCCCTAAATTCCCGACCTCTCCCTAAATCCCTCCCCACAAGGGAGGGACTTCCCCCCTCTCCCTGCGGAGAGGGGCAGGGGGAGAGGTCAAAATTACAAAAATCATTAATAATCAAATAAATCAAAGTAAAAAATGTTAGAAACAAGGCACATCACCAAATGGGTGGACGGCGGCAGCGGCCGGATTTTCCTGCTGCGAGACATCAATCTGACCATCGGGTCGGGAGAATTTGTGTCCATCATGGGACCGTCGGGATCGGGTAAAAGTACGCTGCTCAACGTTCTGGGCATGCTCGACACCTTCAACGAGGGCGAGTATGATTTTATGGGGCAGCCCGTACACGCACTCAAGGAACGGCAACGCTCCGAACTGCACAAGCACAACATCGGCTTTATCTTTCAGGCGTATCACCTGATTGACGAACTGACCGTAGCCGAAAACATCGAGACGCCGCTGATTTATCACGGCATGAAACAAAACAGGCGTCAGGCGGTCGTGGCTGACATGCTTGACCGGTTCAATATCGTGGGCAAGAAAGACCTGCTCCCGTCGCAACTTTCCGGCGGACAGCAGCAATTGGTCGGAATCGCCCGTGCACTGATTGTCGAGCCGAAATTATTGTTAGCCGACGAGCCGACCGGAAATCTCAATTCCAAACAGGGACAGGAAATCATGGAACTGTTCAAGAAATTGAACGAAGAAGATGGCGTAACGATCATTCAGGTAACGCATTCCGAGAAAAACGCCGCCTACGGAAACAGGATTATTCATTTGCTGGACGGGATGATTGAGAAATAAGCCCCCCTCCCCAACCCTCCCCGAGGGGAGGGAGTCCCCCTCCTTTGGAGGGGTTAGGGGAGGGCTGTATTAATAACTTATGAATACTCAATGTAATACCCAAATTTGGCATTCCGTTAGGAAACAACGTTCATCGACCGGAGGGGAGATAATGTATCGCTCGGTAGAAAGGCAATCCACCCGAAGGACGCATTCCGTACGGAATGCGACCAACAAAGGGACACATTTTCTACCGAGCGACGCATCCCTGACGGGATGCAGAGACTATACAGGTATAATGTTGAGCGGTCATTTTAAAATTAAAAACAACATGAAACAATTAATAACAATAACTTATGAATTCTCAATGTAATACCCAAATCTGGCATTCCGTTAGGAATGTATCGCTCGGTAGAAAGGCGATCCACCCGCAGGACGCATTCCGTATGGAATGCGACCAACAAAGGGACACATTTTCTACCGAGCGACGCATCCCTGACGGGATGCAGAGACTATACAGGTATAATATTGAGCGGTCATTTTAAAATTAAAAAAACAACATGAAACAATTTATTAGAAATTTCAACAAACAGAAGGTTGTCGGGTTGCTCAACATCAGCAGCCTGAGCCTGGGAATCATGGTAGCCGTCATCGTCGGCTTGTGGACAATCAACGAACTGAGTTTCGACAATTTCCACCCCAACAAGGAGCGCATGTACCGCATCATTGAACACGGGACACTCAACAACGCTCCGATTAAATTAGGCTCCACGTTCAGACCGTTCGGAGAGCAGGCAAAAGCGCAATTGCCTCAAATAGACGGCATGACGCGGGTGCTCGGTTTTTACAGCGATATTAAAATCAACACCACGTATTATCCCAATACCCACGTGTTTGTCGCCGACGGCAATTTCTTTTCCTTCTTCAATTTTCCGTTGAAGGAAGGCGATCCGGCAACCGCGCTTTCCGCCCCCGACAAGGTGGTCATCAGCGAAGCGGCGGCTAAAAAGTATTTCCCCGGACAAAACCCGATGGGACAGCGGATCGGATTCTACGGGTCGGAATTTACCGTCAGCGGCATTATGAAGAATATGCCGGGCAATTCCAGTTTGCAGTCGGATATCGTATTTCCGCAATTCGGGGATTTTCTTACACACGACTGGGGCAATTGGGACGGTTACATTACTTTTCTCACGCTTCGACCGGAAACCGACATCCGGCAGACGGAAGAATCCCTGAAACAAATAGCGCTCGGTAACTTTGAACTGTTCAAACAAATGAATTTCTTTATTACGCTGGAACCGTTGAAAGAGATGCATTTCAGCGCCGGATTTTTCGGGACGGCGGAGGCTATCGTGAAGGGAAACAAGCCGTTGGTGATGGTGTTTGTGATTGTTGCGCTGGTGATTCTGATTATCTCGTGCATCAATTTTACGAACCTGTTTGTTTCGACCTCTTTCCTGCGGGCAAAAACCATCGGGGTCAAGAAAACGCACGGAGCATCGAAAGGCGCCCTGATTCGCGATTTCTACACCGAGACGGCTTCCTACGTGCTGCTGTCCATCGGGGTCGGTCTCTTTCTGGCTTACTTCGTTTTGCCCGCATTCAACGCCTTTACGCAGGCGCATCTGGAAATCAACCTGCTATCGCCTACTTTATATCTGTTTCTGCTGGGACTGTTGATTTTCACGGTTTTGCTCGCCGGAACGTTCCCCGCGCTGTACATGACCAATTTCAATCCGATGCAAACGCTGGGCGGAAAATTCAAGGGAAAGAACATTTCCATATTTCAGAAAAGCCTGATTATAGCCCAGTTCGCCTCGTCCATCGCCCTGCTGATTGTCGTGGCTTTCATGCAGAAACAGGTGTCTTTCATGGTCAATCACGATTTGGGATTCGACCGGGAAAACATCATCTACGTGCAGGGACGCGGCAATTTCGGAAAGGATTACAAGGCGCTGCGCGATGATATGATGAAAGACCCTTCCATCACGGACGTTACCAGGAAAAGTTGGTTGCCTACCGAGTGGAATAACGGCTGGGGAATCAGCAAGGTCGAGTCGCCCGACGAAGCGATTATCATGGAAACAACCCCGGTAGAAGCCAATTACTTCGACTTTATGAAGATGGCGATTATTGACGGCGAAAATCCGTTCCATCTCGAATCCGTTGATTCCACCGTTGTTCCGGTCGTCATCAACGAAAGCGCCCTGAAACTGCTGGGGCTGGAATCGCCGGTCGGCAAGATTATCATTGCCAACGGACATACGTCCATGCGCATTGCCGGCGTCATGAAAAATGCCAACGTCCGCTCCCTGCGCACGGATGTGGATCCGCAAATATATATGAAGATACCCGATGAAACGCTCTATGCTCCCGTCTTTTTCAAAATTACCGGCGATCCGCAACGGGCTATCAACATCATTCAGGCGAAATGGAAGGAACTGGAACCGGATTATCCGTTTGAATATCATTTCTTGGACGATACCTACGCGGAACTCTACCGCTCGGAAATGAACGCGCAGCAAATCCTGTCGTACGCCATGCTGATTACGTTTATTATCAGCGTTGCCGGATTGTTTGCCATGGCGTTCTACGTTACGCAGCGGCGCATCAAGGAAATCGGCTTGCGAAAGATAAACGGCGCCACGCTCAAGGATTTGCTGCTTCTGCTCAACAAGGACTTCGTGCTGTGGGTTGCGATATCCTTTTGCATTGCCGCGCCGGTGGCATATTTCAGTATGCGGTCGTGGCTGGAAGGATTTACGGTGAAGACGTCGCTCAGCGTGTGGGTTTTCCTGCTGGTCGGTATCCTTGCGATGGCGGTTACATTATTGACTACCAGTGTTCAGACGTGGAAAGTGGCTACGATGAATCCGGTGAAGACGTTGAAGAGTGAATAGGAAGAAGAAGCCCCGAAGCCCCACCCCAACCCTCCCCTCAAGGGAGGGAGTAGAGACGGGGCGTGCCCCGTCTCCGCATGTCGGACGAAAGCCTCCTCGGGAAAGAGGTTTCTGCATTCCGTTAGGAATGTGTCGCTCGGTAGAAAAGGTCGTTATCCCACACAGGATGCATTCCGTACGGAATGCAACCGACAGCGGAATATATTTTCTACCGAGCGACACATCCCTGACGGGATGCGAACGGTCTTTCGGTACAATGTTAAACATTCCGCAAGCGGAGAAATCTTTCGGGAGGGGATGATTAATTATTCAAATCTATAAGAATTATGTCAACATCTTCAATTTTCTTAAAACCGGTATCGGCTGTAACAAGAGGCAAGTTGAGACTTTTGGCTGTTGCTGCAATAATGGCGTCAGGCGTCTTGATTGTATACTTTTGTTTTATGGAAATGGTAATATCCTTGATGGATTTGCTAAAATCAATCACTTCACAGTCATTCAATAAATTCAGGATTGCTTCCACTTCATGCCGGGTTATATTCTTTTTCCCCAGCAGTTCTATTTCAGATATCTCGGATACTGCAAGCGAGCATTTTGTCATGCTTGATATCTTCGGATGCGGATGCTTTTCCATGATATATATCAGGATGTTGGTATCCACAAAGAAATCAACCCCATTCACTGCGGACAGATTTTTGATATTCCACTCCGTCAAGACCCCTAATCAGACATCCATAATGTTTCTCAAGGGTCTTCTTTTTCCTTTTTCCCCCGTTTGCTTTGTTCTTCCGCTTTATTTCTTCGAGCAGGCTGTCAAGGCTGTCTCCTTCTTTCAATTCATAAACCATCGTTCAATTTTTTGCGACAAAGATACAATATTTTTCAAACAATTAATCAAAAATAATCATGTTTTATCAACTTAAATTCATTTTGCGCAATTTGCAGCGCGGCGGAATATACTCCGCCATCAATATCGGCGGGCTGGCTATCGGCATGGCTGCCGCGATATTAATTCTTGCGTGGATTCATCACGAATGGTCGTATGACCGCTTCCATACGAAGGAAAAACAACTGTATGCCGTATATAACCGCGCTACGTTCGACGGCGCTTTGACCTGCTGGGACTGGACGCCCATGCCTTTGGGAGCAACGCTGAAAACGGATTATCCGGAAATTGCCAGGGTCGCAAGAATGAGAAACTATCAAACGTTCCTTCTTGCCAATAAGGAGATTAAATCGAAAGTCCAAACCAACTTTACGGATCCCGATTTTCTAACCATGTTCGATTTCCCCCTGTTGCAGGGAAACAGGGAAACGGCGCTGAATGACCCGTACTCGGTGATTTTGACCGAAAAGGCGGCGAGCCGTCTGTTTGGGCAGGAAGACCCGATGGGAAAAACGCTGTTGCTGGACAATCAATATCCGGTAACGGTTACCGGCGTGATGAAGGATTTGCCCGGAAATACACATTTTCAGTTTGAAGCATTGGCGACCATGGACTTCCTGAAAGTACTGGACTGGTATGTTGACCAATGGACTGCAAACAATTTGCAAACATACGTGGAACTGCATCCGAATGCTCAACCGGATTTGGTCAATGAATCCATTCGCGGGGTTATCAATGCCCATACCGACAATTCAGTCGCTACCGAACCGTTTCTGTATCCACTCGGCAAACTGCATCTGTATTCCAAATTTGAAAATGGCATACCGGCTGGAGGATTGATTGACACATTGCGTCTGTTTGGGGTCATTGCCGGACTGATTTTGTTGATAGCCTGCATCAATTTTATGAATTTGAGCACCGCCCGCAGCGAGAAGCGGGCAAAGGAAGTAGGCGTTCGCAAAGTGATGGGCGGCAGGCGGCAATCGCTGATCGGACTGTTTTTGGGAGAGTCAATCGTCGTTTCATTTATCGCCGGCGCCATCGCCCTGCTTCTTGCATTAATGGCTTTGCCGCTATTCAGCACGCTGATGGGGCAGCAAATAAAATTGGACTTAAGCAATGTCCGGTTTTGGTTAGCCGCATCGGGGTTTATGCTGTTCACCGGCTTGCTCGCAGGCAGTTATCCCGCTTTCTACCTGTCGTCCTTTCTTCCGCTTAAAGTGTTGAAAGGCGTTTTCCGGAAAAACCGGGGAGCGGCGTCTTCCCGAAAAGTGTTGGTCGTGATGCAGTTTACCGTCGCCTGTGCATTGATTGTATCCACTTTGGTGATTCATCGCCAAATCGGGTATGCACAGGACAGGGAAACCGGATATGACAAGGACCGGCTCATTTATACCCTTTTGGAAGGAGATATGACCAAAAACTACGAACTGCTCAAACATGATTTGCTCAATGCGCAGGTAGCAGTATCGGTAACAAAGACCAGCGCTCCGATGACACAGGGATGGAGTAATACATGGGATGTTCGCTGGCAGGGAAAAGACCCCGACGCAAGGTTGATTTTTGACAATTATTTTGCAGACGCCGACTGGGTGAAAACAGTGGGCGCCACCCTCATCGAAGGACGGGATATTGACGTCTATTCCTACCCTACGGACTCCACGGCATTGCTGCTGAATGAATCTGCGTTGAAAATCATGAATTTGGAACATCCGGTTGGTGAAAATGTCGAAGTTTTCGGCTCCGACTGGCACGTAGTGGGCGTGGTGAAGGATTTTATTCTCCACTCTCCCTACGAGCCTGCGAGACCGATGCTTATCGGAGGACCTTCCGGATGGATCAACACGATGCACATCAAATTGAACGGCGCCAACCGCACGGCGGATAATCTGGCAAAAGCGGAACAGATTTTCAAACAGTACAATCCGGCTTATCCGTTCGAGTATCATTTTGTGGATGAAGAATATGCCCGCAAGTTTCAGAACGAACAGACCATGGGTTCGCTGACTTCCTGGTTTGCCGGGCTTACCATCTTTATTTCCTGTCTGGGCTTGTTTGCGCTGGTGGCGTACATGGCGGAAACGCGCAGAAAGGAAATCGGTATCCGCAAGGTTTTGGGCGCTTCGGTGTCGGGCGTTGTGTTTTTGCTGTCGAAGGAGTTTTTGACGCTGGTGCTAATTTCCGTCGCCGTCGCCTCGCCGATTGCGTGGTGGGCGATGGACAAATGGCTATCGGGATATGCCTATCGCACGGACATTCCCTGGTGGCTGTTTGTCGTGGTTGGCGGCATCAGTGTGGGAATTGCGCTGCTGACGGTCGGCTTTCAGGCGATCCTGGCGGCTACGGCTAATCCGGTGAAAAGTATAAAAACGGAATGAAGTTCTCCGACCTCTCCCTAAATCCCTCCCCACAAGGGAGGGACTTCCGAACCCCCTAAATCCCCCTCAGGGGGACTTCCCCCCTCTCCTGTGGAGAGGGGCAGGGGGAGAGGTCAGAGGGTCAAACATGTAACAAAACTTTACACTCCATTGTAAATAAATTTTACAAATCGTTGAAACGGGAATTTTATAATATACTTATTATCAAACAAATAAATCTTTGGCACGATTATAGTATCTGTTTTTGAAAAAAATAACATAAAAACAATACAGACATGAACATTTTAATTCTTACAAACGCAACTTTGCTCGACACTGTGTCCCACCGCGACGGGATGGGACATCCAATTTTCAAATCTTCAAATTTTCAAATCCTCAAATCCTTAACCGATGAATAATCTATTTAATTTCGGAACTTTTTTCAAGTTCCTGGGTAAAAATAAACTTTACACCCTGATTGACGTATTCGGCTTGTCCGTTTCGTTGATGTTCGTGATCCTGATCGCCATTTATACGACGCAGGAACTATCTACCGACCGCTTTCATGCCAAAGCCGACCGGATTTACGTGTTGGGAAACGACAACAGTCTGGGAAGCGCCTACCGGCTGGCTTACCGGATAGAGGAACGTTTTCCCGAAATAGAAAAAGTATGTCCGGTAGCGTCTCTGTACCGTCAAATACCCGTTGTCATCAACGAAACAAAGTTGAATACAGAACTGCTGTTCGCCGATTCGACCTTCTTCGATTTTTTCGATTTCAAACTGCAAACCGCAAATCCCGGACAGACACTGGGCGCCCGCAATTACGCCGTGATTTCCCGGACTTTCGCCCGGAAAGCGTTTGGAAATGAATCTCCCATGGGAAAAACCATTGTCCTGAACGACAGCGTAACCGTGGTTGTAAACGGCGTGATGGACGATATTAAAAATTCCACCCTTCCCTATTGCGACATTCTGGTCAGAATTGACAACGTGAAACATTTCAACTGGACTTTGGACAGCGAAACCTTCGACAATGCCAGCGGTGCTTTTGTCTTTATCATGGAAAAGGAAAACGCTCATTTACAGTCCAGAACGGACGACATGCTGGCTTTTTTCAAGGAAATCTTCTGGATATACGAAAAGGGAATATGGAACAAAGTGCAACTGGTGCCCCTGAAAGAGATTTATTTCTCCGACACGGACGCGGGACGGCTGAAACAGGGCGAATGGAGGCTGGTGATCATACTGATGTCTGTTGGCATAGCCATTCTGATATTCGCCCTTATTAACTACATCAATCTGACCGTGGCGCAATCCGGTTTCCGGGCAAAGGAAATGGCGACCCGTCGCTTGCTGGGCTCGTCCCGCCGGGAACTGTTCATCCGCTTAATGCTCGAATCCACGCTGCTGTGCTTCATTGCGTCCCTGGTGGCTCTGTTTCTGGCTGTCCTGTTTGCGCCTGCTGCGGGCGAACTGCTCGATACAAAAATTGACGTCGGCGGCTCCCTGTTATCGGCTTGGAGCATCCCGCTTGCACTGGGTTTCGTCCTGCTTGTAGGCGCCGTTTCGGGCTTGATGCCGGCAATGCTCATTTCAAATGCCAAGCCGATTGACATTACCCGGGGAAGTTTCATCCGGAAAAACAAAATGGTTTTCAGCCGTTTCTTCATCGTTTTTCAAAACGTGATTACCATCATGCTGCTCGTGGCGTCCATCACGATGGCTGTGCAGACCTCCCATCTCATTCATGCGCCGCTGGGATACAACACGACCAATATCCTGGATGTGCCGACCATGAATTTTCAAAACAAGGAAGAAATGGCGGTTTTCGCAAATGAGGCGAAGCAACTTGCCTCCGTGAAGCGCGTAGGCTTTTCTCAAAGCACTCCTTTTGGCGGAGGAAACAACAGTACGGTGGAATATAACGGAAAAAACATATCCTTTCAGATATTGGGCGGCGATTCGGCAACCTTTGAAATGCTGGGGCTGAAAATATTGAAAGACAATCAGTTGGGAAGCGCCGGCGGCAATCATGCTTATTTCAGCGAGCAAGCCATCAAGGAAACCGAAGCGGGCGAAAATGCTACGGAAATCCGGTTTAATGAAAACTGGACGCTTCAGATTGACGGTATTATCAAGGATATCCAGTTGAAAAATATTACCCGCGGGAAAGCGCCGCTACTGTTCTATTTCGGCGCCTTTGAAACCATGTATCCGTGGAACATTCTGATTGAAGTGCAGGGCGACCCCGTAACGGCTTTCAAGCAGGTGCAAGAAACGTATGAGCGGGTTGTGCAACTTGATTTTAACGGAACGTTCGTGGACGAGCAGGTCAGGAAGTCGTTTGCGTCCCAGCAAAGGACTTCGCGGATTGTCAGCCTGTTCACCTTCATTGCGATACTGATTTCCCTGCTCGGTCTGGTGGCGATGTCCACCTATTTTATCCGTCAGCACGCCAAGGAAATAGCGATTCGCAAAGTGCACGGCGCCGAAAATTTCCGGATGCTGTCCCGGTTGGTTCTGACGTTTTTGGGATACGTTGGCATTGCTTTTGTGATTGCCGTACCGCTTATCCGGTACATCATGAAGGGATGGCTGTCTGATTATTCCTACCGTATCAGCCTGAGTCCGTGGATATTCATTGCCGCCGGCGGATTTTGCCTGCTGGTGTCGTTTGTTTCGGTCTATTGGCAAAGTTACCGCGCAGCACATGCCAATCCGGTTGATGAGTTGAAGAAGGAGTAAGCCCCCCTCCAACTCCCCCGGAGGGGGAGG
>JAITMT010000550.1 GCA_031277235.1 Tannerella sp. | reverse complement strand
TGGTCGGAACTTACGCATAAATACGAGGGATTCGTGATTTCTGCCATGCTAACAAACTCGGCATCAGCCGTTACCGTGTCGAAACGATAGACATAAATGCCTTTGCTTTCGCCGGAAGTATAGGTTCCCACGAGCATATAGACGTTATTATTTGATATAGAATCAGTTACAGTAGTCTGATTATTGATTTTGGCCTTTTGTCCGCAGGCAAAAAGGAAGGAAAAGCCGAACATTGCGGAAAATAAAAATTGAATAGATTTCATAAAAGTCTCTGTTATAGTTGTTTAATTATTTTTTCATAGGCTATGCGCGGATTTCCGTCTTGCAGAAAAATACGTCCACAGTACGTAAATCCGTTACTCTCAAATGTTTTACGCATCGGGATATTACCTTCGTGGGTATCAATTTTGAAAGCGGGAATATTGTCCGCAATCGCCTGTTTTTCAATTCCTTTCAACAGAATCGAGGCAATTCCCTGTTGCTTAAACTCCTCGGCAACAGCCATTCGGTGCACCACGACAAAGTCGCCGTGAGTCAGCCATTCGCCGTCATAAATTTTGTCGTAGGTAGGCTCGTAATTATATATGACTGTGGCAATTGCGATCACTTCATCGGCGTCCGTTGTCAGAACATAAGAATTTCCGTTCTCAATATCCTGATTGATAATATCTTGCGATGGATAGCCGTTTCTCCACTGGTTGATATCTAACTTCCCGATTGAAATCTGCCCTTGCCTCACAATCTCCATCATGCGTGGCAGGTCAGATGGTTTTCCTTTTCTGAGCCGGTATTTCATCGTTTTGCCTCTCCAAAAATCATGCCGTAGCGGTGATATTCATAAGTGATGCTTTGCTCTTTCAGATAATTCAGCAGTTCGAGGCGACCTTCCGCAAGCGGCTTACTGTCAGCGATATGCTTCCCAAGTTCGGCTGCGCGTACATAGAAAGCATCGGGCAAACCGTTTGAACAGGTGCGAACACGTTCGTAATTGTCCATTTCATTCATAAAAACTTCGGTTGTCTGTTTCGCAACCTTCACAATTTTAGAATCTTTGCAGATTTTTTCAATCGTTTTGTGATGTTTGTTTTTAGCGGAAAAACTCACCGTTAGCGGCGTTTTTACCATATCGGCTGCCAGGATAATCAGCATTATATCTGTCAGATTATCATTGTCTTCGATTCTGAAACCCATGTTTTTGAGCGGCAAATAACGGAACATATTTTCTTCACCATAAATTTGACTGACGTCCTTTTCCTGCGAAAATACTGATTCCCATGCCTTTCTGTAACTTTCAACGGCAAAATTCAACCGGTTTCTCTCTTTTTTGTCGGCAAACTCGGCGTACACATATTTATTTTCGGATTCAGGTAATTCCCTTTCTGTCAGTGTTATAAAGCATGAGACATAATTGGGACTGCCGGCTTTTACGCCGCCTCCGAAAGCCGAGCGTTTCATTCCGCCAAATGGCTGACGGCGTACAATAGCGCCCGTTATTCCTCTGTTAATGTATAAGTTACCGGCTTCGATACTGTTTTTCCAAATCAAATGTTCCTTTTCGTCCAGACTTTGCAATCCGGCTGTCAAGCCATATTCCGAAGAGTTTGCAAACTTGATTCCCTGCGCCAGATTATCTATGCAAACTACCGACAAAAGCGGCGCAAACAGTTCATTTTGAAAGGTATAACTGCCCGGTTTCACATTCCATTTCACAGTTGGTTTCAAGATATATTTCTTCTCATCAACGTATTCGGGCGCCACGAGCCACGATTCGCCCTCTTCCAGATTTTCGATGGCATGTTTCAGTTTATCGTTATCATTGTCAATCATGGGACCTACGTAGTTCATTGTATCCCAGACATTTCCTGTACGCAAACTCCTTACGGCGTCTTTTAATTTTGACTTGAATATTTCATCGTTAAACGCTATTGTATCAAGTAGTAAGAGTGAACAAGCCGAACATTTTTGCCCCGCATTGCTGAACGTCGAAGAAACAATACTCTGAATAGCATGGTCCTGGTCAGCCGAATCGGTAACAATAATGGCATTTTTACCGCCCGTTTCGGCTGAGAGCGGCGTGCGCGGACTGTTTTTCAACAAACGGAACGCCGTGTCGGTGCCGCCGGTCAGAATGATGTGTTTCACGGACGGATGCGTGGCGAGATGGTTGAGCGATTCGCGCGTTGCCGTACAGACCACTTGCAGCGCGTCTTTCGGCACGCCGGCGTCCCAAAAACATTGGGCAAACTCCCATGCAACGGGTAACGCTACCGTAGCGGGCTTGAGTATTACGGTGTTACCACCAGCCAACGCCGCTGCCGTACCGCCAACGGGGATGGCAAGCGGGAAGTTCCAGGGCGGAATAACCAGTACGATTCCTTTGGGAGCGTGCGATACAGTTGTCAGATTATCAAACTCTTTCATGCTTATCGGATAAAACCGGCAGAAATCAATGGCTTCCGAGACTTCTACATCGCCTTCGGTAAAAGTTTTACCGGTAATTGCCGCCATGCAGCCTATCAAATCTCCGCGTTTATTCGCCAGATTTTCAGCCACTTTATGCAGAATTTCATTGTGCTGAGCGACCGTTGTTTTCCTCCAGCCCGATTCGTCTTTTTCGGCGACCGCGATGATTTCCTTTACCTGATTGAAAGAGGACATATTTGCCTCACAAACAGCCACTTCCATATTGCGACTGCGGTCATAATATATTTTTTTATCGTCGGTTTCAACTTCCTGATTTCCAATCTGTACCGGTATTTTAAAGTTGGCGCTGTTTACTTGTGTTTTCCATTTTTCCAAAACGTTCAGCGCCCACTGTCTGTTTTGCGGCAAGTCTAAATCCGTATCCGGCTCATTATGAAATACATTGACGTCCTTATTCGGTTCTTGCGGTTGGTTTCGATCTTGCGTACGAAATGGCGTCGTGCGTATGCTATCTTTCAGATTATAAGCCTGTAAAAATTGTTGAGCAAGAAAATTCCATTGTTGGCTGTCCAATTCCAGATTGAACGAGTAACTGAGGAAATTTTCCTTACCCGTATTTTCATCTAAACGCCTGACCAAGTAGGAGATAGCATTCAAAAAATGATTGGATTTTACAACCGGAGTATATAAAATAATCTGTTTCTGCAACTTACGCATCACGCGCGGTAGATTGTTTGCCATTCCTTCGAGCATTTCAAACGTAACATACTCTGAAACAGCATTTTTATCCGCCAAAAGATAGGCATACGCAATGCTGAAATAGTTGTGCGAAGCGACGCCCAAATGGCAAGCCTGCATATTTTCGGGACGCATGGCGACGTCAAGAATGTGCAAATAATTGGCGTCCACCTCGACTTTGCTCCTGTAAACGGGGTTTTCCCAGCCCCGCAATGAAGAAACGATGCTCTCCATCTGCAAGTTGGCGCCCTTCACCAGACGCATTTTGACGGGCGCTCCGCCTTCGGCATAGCGTTGTTTGGCGAAATCAAGCAATCGTTTCTGAAATGATTCAGCATCAGGAAGATAAGCCTGAACAACAATGCCGGCGCTGTAATTTTTAAACTCCGGACGGCTCAATACTTCGATAAAAATGTCCAATGTCAAATGCGAATCCTTGTATTCTTCCATGTCCAGATTCACGAATTTTGCCCGCTTGCTGCCGTCGTGTTCCGTATAGGGATTATCCATAGCCTTCTGATACACAGCGGCTAACATATCGCTGAGTTCCTTTTTGTTCTGTTCGTAACTCAAGGCGTGAATTTGTGCATAAATTCCTGATATTTTGATGGATATGTAATTAATATCGGGTTCTTCGAGGGCTTCGAGATAATGCCTGTAGCGAGTGCTGGCTTCGCCATCGCCTAAGACTACTTCACCTAACAGATTGACATTCTGACCGATATTGCTTTTCCATCTGCGGGACAAATGACGGGTCAGTTTCGGACGTTCGTTGGCGATGATGATTTTTTTCGTTTCCGAACGCAATTTCCTTTTGAGAATCGGCATGGCGATGGAGGGAAACAGAAATCCGCCCATTTTGTAGAGTCTCAGCAAAAATCGGTCGAATCCGCCGAAAAAATCGGGAATGCCGTATTTTTGAATGAGTTCTCTGACCCGCTTGTTTAATTTTCTGTTGTCGTGAATCTGCGACGATTCGTCCAACATTTTGGTCAGAAACGTTTTATATTCAGGAGTTTGTACCAATGAAGCAAATTTTTTTTGTTCCTTCACTTCTCCGGGCTTCAGTTCTTCTTCGGCTTTTGTCAGGAATTGTCTCGCCCAATCAATTACTTCTGTGGTAGTTATGCTTTCCATAAAATGAAAATGTTTGAATTATAAAGCCCAAAATTACATATTTTTTTGAATATTTATGCAAAAAGGCAAACTTTTTTCAATTCAAAATCATCCTTTTTCACGCATCAGCCCCGTAATTTTTCGTAAACTGTTTGGTTAATTAAAAAAAGTATTACTTTTGTGCCGTTTTACGGATTAATTTGAAATATTTATACCTAAAAAAATAGTAACATGAAGAATTTATCATTTGCATTGGTCTCAGCCTATACGGCTGCACTTGCTTTCATTATCGTTTGTATTGACCAGTTAATCAAGCAGTTTATGCCAATCGGCTCGGTAAAAGGTTTTACGTACATCGCATTTGTGGCGTGGGCGGTGTATTTCTTTTCGGGATGTACTGGCAAGGGCGGAATCCGCGCCGCAATCGGCTATGTAGTAGGGATTTCGTTCTCTATCGGAATCATCTTGTTGGCAGGCTTGTTTTCCTTCTCGCCGTTCTTAAGCGTGCCTTTAGCCGTATTCGTCGTCGTTTTTGTGGTTCTCTACTTGGAAAAAGTGCCCTGGATAGACCTGATTCCTGCCATGTTCGTCGCCTCGGGCTGCTATTTCGGGATTATGACTTATGTTCCCGAAGCGAGTTTCGGCACAGCGGCTTACGTTGAATTGGTCTATGGTTTCATCGGCTTGCTGTTCGGATGGATCACCATCACGGGGAAAGGGATGATTGTCAAGGCTTTGGAGAAATAGGTAAAATTCATCGGAAATAAACAGTAGGCAGAGCGTATTGCATTATTTCAAGCGTTATCTCCAAGTTACATTGTGCATGTCGCCGCTTTTCAAAAATTCCCGGTGGAAAGCGAAGCAATTATTCAAATCATGGGGCGTATGCCCTTTGCCGAGTGCAAAATATTCTTTCAACAAATCGCGGTAAGACGGATCAACGCAGTTGTCAATGACTTCCATAGCACGCTGAACGGGCGCTTTTCCGCGAAGGTCGGCAACACCGTGTTCGGTAATGATGATGTGAACATCGTGTTCGGTATGGTCGTGGTGTGAAACCATCGGCACAATCGCACTGATGGCGCCATTTTTAGCCGTCGAAGGCGCCGTAAAAATTGACAGATACGCATTGCGGGTAAAATCGCCGCTACCGCCGATTCCGTTCATCATTTTTGTACCGAGAACGTGCGTACTGTTCACATTTCCATAGATATCGGCTTCGAGCGCCGTATTGATGGTAATCAAACCGAGCCGGCGAATTACTTCCGGATTGTTGGTAACTTCCTGCGAACGCAAGCCGATTCTGTTGCGGAAAAAGTTCTTGTTCAAGTAAACTTTCTGGAGTTGCTCGGGTGTGATGGTGAGCGAACATCCGCTTGCAAACTTCACTTTTTCGTTTTCCATCAGCCCAATAACAGCGTCCTGGATGACTTCGGTAAACATGTCGAACGGCGGGATGTGCGGGTTTGAACCGAGCGCGCCAAGAACCGCGTTTGCAATGTTACCTACGCCCGACTGGATGGGTAAAAACTGCTTTGGAATACGTCCTGCCTTGATTTCGGTAACAAGAAATTCGGCAACATTCTCTCCGATTTTATCCGTAACCGCGTCCTGCGGTGCAAAGGCGCTGACTTCGTCCTGGCGGTTTGTTTCCACAATGCCGAGAATCTTTTCGGGATTTACCTGAATAGACAGCGCTCCCAAACGGTCGGACACTTTATATATCGGAATATCAAGCCTTTGGGGTGGGTCTGCGGGAATATAAATATCGTGAAAACCGCGCAGGTCGGTCGGATGGTTATGATTCAACTCGATAATGATATGATCAGCCATCTGGCAAATGGTGGGCGAGATTCCGACGCCTGTCGTAGGCACAATTTCACCGTATTCGGTAACGTCGCACGCTTCAATGATGGCAAATTTCGGTTTGGGCAAAAAGCCGTAACGCAACTGCTGGGCAAGGTGCGAAAGGTGCATATCCACGTATGGAATGCGCCCGGCATTAATTCCTTCGCGCAAATCTTTCGACGATTGATAAGGTGTACGAAACGCAATAGCATCGGCATTTGCCAATTCGCTGTCGAGTGAAAAACCCGTTGAAGCGCCTGTGTATATGCTTATTTTAAAAGGTTGCCCGTTTTCGTGAAGATTTCTGGCGCGACGGGCTAACGCCTGAGGCACTGCTTTGGGTGCGCCTGCTGCCGTAAAACCGCTAAACCCAACAACATCACCGTTATTGATGTATGAAGCAGCGTCTTCTGCAGTCATAAAATTGAGACTTTTAATCATAGAGAATTACGATTTTTCAAAAACGTGTGCAAAGGTAAGGAAAATTTTTTAATTTCCGAAAAATTTCCACAAATCAGCCGGCGTATTGATGATATGTTTTGCGCCGTAACGTTCCAGTTCTTCACGCGGACGGAAGCCCCAGGCTACGCCCACAGGCGCAATTCCGGCATTCAGCGCCGTTTGCATGTCAACGCCCGAATCGCCGACATAAAGTGTTTCACGGGCTGAAATTCTGACTTTTTGCAAAATTTCAAATATCACTTTGGGATTGGGTTTGGCAGGCACGCCCTCGCGCTGTCCGAAGACGGCGGAGAAACGGATTTCGGGGTAAAACCGCTTCACAAGTTCTTCCGTGCCCTGTTGATATTTGTTGGAAGCGACGGCAATTTTCAAACCTCTGTCCTGCAAACCGGTTAAAAGTTCCGAAATACCTTCGTAAGGGCGTGTAAAATCAGCGTTATGTTCCTCATAATAAGGGATAAAAATATCTCTGATTCGCTGAATATTTTCTACGGTCTTTTGATTTTCGGGCAACGCGCGTTCAAACAGTTTGTTGATTCCATTTCCCACAAAATACTTGTATTCATCCACATGGTGCGTAGGAAAGCCTGATCTTTCAAGCGCAAAATTGGCGCCATTCGCCAAATCGTAAATAGTGTTCAATAAAGTTCCGTCCAGATCGAAAATAATCAGCCGTATCTTGCTCATTATCCGTATTTTCGGTTAAAAATTTCATTGTAAACAAACACTTTACGCCAATCTTCCGCCTCATTGGGAATGTCGTCCAATGAAAGACCTGTCATATCTTCCTCCATATCAAGGATATTCGTTTCTTTCGTTTCAATTGCCCGAACGCCTTCCTCGGGAGGTCTAATTTCGTCAATCGACTGATATATAGGTTTATATGCGGATTTTGGCGCCTGCATTTGGGGTTTTGTAACAGTCGGAGACACAGGACGCGAAACCGGTTGTGGTTGGGTTTGCGGTTTGGACTTTGGGGTTCCAAACAGTTCGCCTAATACATCCTCCCACTCACTCGGAGGCGACTGTTGTTGAGGCTTTTGCGTCGTTGCAGGCTGTTTCTTTTTCGATTTGCCCAACAGACCGCTGAGCGCCGCAATTACTATCACAATCACATAGATATAATTTCCAAGATCTTCCATAAGGGTTTTATTTTTTTGCAAATATACGAATAAATCTAAAAAATATCACCTTTTCTGCGTTTTTTCATATTCTTTTCTCTAATTCTTCGTCTGTAATGGTTGTTAAAATAGGATTTCCTTCGGGAGTAATTCCATGATTTTCAAGGGAAAATAGAGAGGCTATGAGAGATTCCATTTCTTCAATCGAGAGCGGTTTGCCGGATTTGATTGCCGTGGACTTGGCTAAGGAAAGGGCTAACCTGTCCCTTTTTTTGTCCGCCGTTTTCAGGTTTGAATCCATGGCTGCGGATAGAATTTCGCGTAACATTTTTGCCGTTTCCATACCTTCCATATCCTGCGGTTCAGCATTGATAGAGAAGGTATTACCGCCCAAACTTTCCATGTCGAAACCCAGATATTTCAGTTCGTCCGACAGGGAAGTCAGCACGGAAATCTCGCCGGCAGTCAGTTCAATCATTTCGGGAAACAGCAATTTCTGCGACACGGAATTTTTATTTTGTATCTTCTCCCTGTATTTTTCATACAATATGCGGACGTGAGCGCGATGCTGATCAATGACGATTAATCCTGATTTTAAGGTTGTTATGATATATTTATTTTTATACTGAAAACACGTATTCGGCTGTTTTTCCAACCCCGTGTCAAACAAAACCTGTTCCGACGGCGTTATTGAGAGGGAAGAACTCTTCTCATCTAAAAAACTGTTATACAATGCTTTCCAATCGTCTGTCGTTTGTCTGTTGAAAGGGTTATAATTTTTGTCATAATCCAATTTCGGCGCTTTAAATCCTTCCTTATGAGTGGGATTGTAAACAGGAATATCTATAAAATCCTGATTATCAAAATCAATGGTCGGTACGGTATTCGATTTTGCCAGCGCCTCCCGAATGGTCGAAAGCAAAATCTGAAAAATCGCCTTTTCGTTTTCAAATTTGATTTCCGTTTTGGTGGGGTGGATATTTACGTCAATCGCCGCAGGGTCAAGAGTCAGATATATCATATAATCAGGCATTTCGCCAGCCGGAATCAGATTTTCGTAAGCCTGCATCACGGCTCTGTGAAAATAAGGATGACGCATAAACCGACCGTTGGCAAAGAAATACTGCTGATAACCACGCCTTTTGACCGCATCCAGCGTGCCTGTAAAACCCGAAATTTCGACGAGCGAAGTCTCCGTATTGAGCGGTAACAGTTTCTTATTCATTCCCTTGCCGAAAACATCCAGAATCCGCTGTCGAGACGCGGAAACAGCCAGTTCATACACGGTCGTATCATCGTGTATCAAGGTGAATGACAACTGATTATGCACAAGAGCTACACGTTCAAATTCCGTCAAAATATTACGAAATTCCGTTTCGTTCGATTTCAGAAATTTTCTGCGTGCGGGTACATTATAAAATAGATTTTTCACGGAAAAAACGCTGCCTTCCTTACAGGCGTCGGGCGATACATTTTCAATCACCGAGCCTGAGATTGAGATATTAGTACCTATTTCACTGCCTTTCAAGCGGGTACGTAACTCTATCTGCGCTACCGCTGCAATCGAAGCAAGCGCCTCGCCGCGAAAGCCCATCGTATGCAACGAAAACAAGTCATCCACCGAAGCAATTTTCGACGTGGCATGCCGTTCAAAAGCCATCCGCGCGTCGGTTTCGGACATCCCTTTGCCGTCGTCAATCACCTGAATCAGCGTGCGCCCCGCGTCCTTAATCTTGACGATAATATTTTGCGCGCCCGCATCTATAGCGTTCTCCATCAGTTCCTTGACTACCGAAGCGGGACGTTGAATCACCTCTCCTGCGGCAATCTGATTTGCAATGTGGTCGGGCAGTAAATGTATAATGTCACTCATAAACTATTTTTCCGCAAAATTAAATAAATTTCCGGCAAAAGAGAAAAAAACCGTTAAAATTCGTAACTTTGCAACATCTATAAACGGATATTTTTATGAACATTAAAGACTTACAAAATCATCGAAATTTCTTTCTGCTGGCGGGTCCGTGCATCATCGAAGGAGAGGATATGGCGCTGCGAATCGCCGAAAAAATTGTGCAAATAACTGAAAAACTGCAAATTCCATACATTTTCAAGGGTTCTTACCGCAAGGCAAACCGCTCGCGGATAGATTCGTTTACGGGCATCGGCGACGAAAAGGCGTTGAAAATTCTGCGCAAGGTGAGCGAAGCATTTCATATTCAGACGGTTACGGATATTCATGAGACACATGAAGCGGCTATGGCTGCCGAATATGTTGACGTGTTGCAGATTCCGGCTTTTCTGTGTCGCCAGACCGACTTGTTGGTGGCTGCCGCAAAAACGGGTAAAATGGTGAATATCAAGAAGGGACAGTTTTTGGCTCCCGAATCCATGCAGTTTGCCGCGCAAAAAGTCGTGGATGCGGGTAATCCGAATGTGATGCTGACGGAACGCGGCACAACTTTCGGCTATACCGATTTGGTGATTGATTTCAGGGGGATTCCGAAAATGCAACAGTTTGGTTTTCCGGTAGTTATGGATATTACGCATTCCTTGCAGCAGCCGAATCAGACGTCGGGCGTGTCGGGCGGGTTGCCGGAATTGATTGAAACGGTCGCAAAAGCCGCCATCGCAGTAGGTAGCGACGGTTTATTCATCGAAACGCACCCCGACCCGCTCAATGCCAAATCCGACGCTACGAATATGTTGCGACTGGATTTGCTGGAAGGGCTTTTGGTGAAGTTGCTTAGAATCAGGGAAGTGGTCTATAGTGTGTAGTGTTTAGTGTGTAGAGTGAAGTGGGAAAATTCCCTCCATTAGCAATTGTCCATTAAAAACTACACTCTAAACTCTAATAACTACACACTAAAATCACCCTCTCCGGCTGACTTTGCGCAGGCGATCTTCGTCTATGATTTTGATTTTTTTGCCGTCCATCGCGATGATGTGTTCGGCTGAAAACATTGATAATGTGCGAATTGCATTTGAAGTAGTCATATTCGACAAATTGGCAAGGTCCTCGCGCGACAGATAAATGCTGAGCGTCGCGCCGTCTTCTTCCAGTCCGTAACTGTCGCGAAGGAAAATCAGCGATTCCGCCAAACGTCCACGAATATGTTTTTGAGTGAGATTGACTGTCCTTTCGTCCGCAATACCCAGATCTATAGACAGTTGACGGATAAAAAACATTGCCAGATCGGGATTTTCATAAATCAGTTTTTTGACTATATCAATAGGAATCACGCAGACGGTTGATGATTCAAACGCCTGAGCATTAGTAAGATACTTTCCACCCTCGAAAGCAGCGCGGTAGGCAAAATATTGAATCGGTCGAATGATGCGAATAATCTGACTGCGCCCTCCGACGCCGTCTTTCGTGATTTTCACCTTGCCTTTGAGCAGACAAATCATTTCTCGCGGTTCGTCGCCCTCGCAATAAATCATTTCGTTCTTCCTGAAAGTCAAAATCTTCGCCGTATTGCGCAAAACTTCGCGCTCTCCACTTGTCAATACACGCCAAACCTCTGAAAGATTGGTGGAAAAGTCAATAATTTTATTTTCTACTTCACTTACCACAACTATTTAAAAACATAATTTTACAGCACAAAATTACAACATTTTTTTATTTGTGAGCAAATTTTTTGTCAAAAAAATTCAACGGCTCTGACAGTCATAATGCCTTTATTGCTTTTTATACCTGATACATAATCAATTAGCGATTCCGGATTGACGATGACTTTTTTCTGTTGAGAGGAAGCGTGAATAAACGTTAAAACTCCTTTTTCAATATACAAAAATCCTACGTGCGAAATATCAAGTCCCTTAATATCAGTTACAAAACAAACAATATCCCCGTTTTCGATTCCTTTTTCGCTGGATTTAATTTTGTTCTTCGGAATCAGCGCATAATTTTTCCGTTCGGAAATTTCTTTCTCCTTTTTTGCCATTGCATTCACAAAGTCCGGATATTTTTCCAATTGCGGATAACTGTCAGGATGTGAGGACATAAAGGATACATTCACCGGATACGGTTCGCCGCCAATCTGTCGGGTAACATCTTTGACGAGACCTTTCCGTTCATTTTCAAAAACCCAGTCCGAAGTATAATGCAATCGTGACGTATAATCCTGAATTTCAGCGTTTCTATATCTTATTTTTTGCAATTCTCCGCAAAAATTCTCAAAAACGGGATCGGGATAATATTTCAGCGTTCTCGACAACGCTAAAACACTTTCTACCAGCGTAGTACAGTCAAATTCACGGAGATTCACCACCAATGTTTCGGGGTCTTTTTCCAGCGTGTGCGCCACATAAGGACGGTCTTTGAAAAACAACGCTGTCCGTATGATTATATTATTCAGATTTTCAGTATTATACGCCTTGAATTGCTGAATGTATTCCGTAAAAATCCGTTTATCTTCGTCCGTAAAATCCGCTTTTACCAAAACTGTTGATTGGTTTTCAGCAGATTGATTGACTGCCGCTTGCGGTTTTGTTTTCCCTTGACAGGCAATGATACTTAAAAATAAGACACTGATAATTAATACTTTACTTTTCATAATTTTCTAATTTTTCTTTTAATTTCATCATTTCGTCCCGATATTGCGCCGCTTCGATAAATTCGAGTTTCCGCGCCGCATCTTCCATTTGTTTTTTCACCCTTTCGACCGCCCTTTCCAATTGCGGTTTTGTCATATATTCAACGATGGGATCGGCAACTTTCAGGTTTTCCTTCTCCACAAAAGCATACTCCTCAGCGAGTTTCGGCTTCGTTTCGCCCAGCAGCGAAGTCGTATTCTTCACAATTTGCGTAGGCGTAATGCCATGTTTCTCGTTGTATGCCAACTGTTTTTCGCGTCGCCGATTGGTTTCGTCAATCGTCCGTTGCATGCTTTCGGTCATCGTGTCGGCGTAGAAAATCACCTTTCCGTTCACATTTCGCGCCGCGCGACCGGCTGTCTGCGTCAGCGAACGGTGAGAACGCAGAAAACCCTCCTTGTCGGCGTCCAGAATCGCCACAAGCGAAACCGTCGGCAAATCAAGCCCTTCACGCAACAGATTCACGCCAATCAACACGTCGAACATGCCGCTTTTCAAATCGTCCATAATCCGCACACGTTCAAGCGTATCCACATCGCTGTGGATGTATTCGCACCGCACGTCCATCCGTTTCAGATAGTCGGTTAATTCCTCCGCCATGCGCTTGGTCAGGGTCGTAACGAGCACGCGCTCATCAACGGCAGCGCGCTGTTGGATTTCTTCCATCAAATCGTCAATCTGATTGAGTGTCGAGCGGATTTCGATGACGGGATCGAGCAAACCCGTCGGACGGATTACCTGATCCACCACAATGCCTTCGCTCTTTTGGAGTTCGTATTCGGCAGGAGTAGCACTCACGTAAATAGCTGTAGATGTGAGCGATTCAAACTCGTCAAACATCAGCGGACGGTTGTCGCGCGCCGCAGGCAAACGAAAACCATACTCCACCAGCGTATTTTTGCGCGAACGGTCGCCGCCGTACATCCCCCTGAGTTGCGGCACGGTAACGTGGCTTTCATCCACAACCAGCAAAAAGTTTTTTGGAAAATAATCCAGCAGACAAAACGGTCGTTCGTTCGCTTTCCGCCCGTCGAAATAGCGCGAATAATTCTCGATTCCGGCACAGTGTCCCAATTCCCGAATCATCTCCATGTCGAATGTTACACGTTCCTGTAAACGCTTCGCTTCAAACGGTTTACCTATCTTTTCAAAATGCCGTACCTGATCGCCCAAATCCAGCGCAATCTCCGTCAGAGCCTCGCCAATCCTGCTTTGCGACGTAACAAAAAGATTGGTCGGATAAATATTCAAATTGTCCTGCTCGTCGTATTCATAACCGGTCATCGGATTAAACGAGGATATTCGCTCAATTTCGTCGCCCCAAAATTCTATCCGGTAAGCCACGCCGTCGTAACCTTCAATCGTCGGAAAAACATCTACCGTATCTCCTGATACTCTGAAACTTCCACTCTTGAAATCTACCTTGTTGTTCACATACAGCGCATCCACCAATTGCCGCAGCATCATGTCGCGCGGAATTTTCATTCCCTTTTCAATGAAAACAATCTGTTCGGCAAAATCATTGGGATTAGCCATACCGTAAATACAAGATACAGAGGCAACTATAATCACATCTTTCCGTCCAGAAAGTAACGAAGCTGTCGCCCGGAGCCGCAATTTGTCAATTTCATCGTTGATAGCCATGTCTTTTTCAATGTACGTATCTGTCGTCGGGAGATAGGCTTCGGGCTGATAATAATCGTAATACGATACGAAATATTCGACGGCGTTGTGCGGAAAAAAGCCCTTAAACTCGCTGTACAACTGGGCGGCGAGCGTTTTGTTGTGGCTCAGAATCAGTGTCGGACGCTGTATTTGCTCTATGACGTTGGCTATCGTAAAAGTTTTTCCCGAACCCGTTACGCCCAGCAACGTTTGATAAGGGACGCCGCTTCGGAGTCCATCTACAAGCGATTTTATGGCTTCGGGCTGGTCGCCGGTCGGCTTGAATGGCGATGAAATTTCAAAATTCATAAAAAAACTTAAATTTCTCCGCAAAATTAGTGATTATTTCTCAAAAAAAACTATTTTTGCACTTGATTAAGCGAAATATGGTATAAATAAATAATGTTATGAAAGAAAAAACGGTACTCTCGGTTTTATTTTCGCTGGTAATTTTCACATTATCAGCGCAAAAGACTTATTATGTAAACATAAATAGCGGCAATGATTCCAACACGGGGCTCAAATGGAGTTCCGCGTTTCAGAATCTGCAAAAAGCCATTGATGCGGCAGAAGAAGGCGACATTATCAACGTTGCAGCGGGTAAATATCTGCCAACCAGGAAGATAACGGAAACATACGGCGGAACTCTTCCCGAAACCCCGACCGGCGACCGACATAAGACGTTTCTATTCAACAAGGATGTCAAAGTTTTTGGTGGCTACCCTGCCAATGCGACGGATTTAACGACTTCATCCGATCGTAACTGGACTGATAATGAGACTATTCTAAGCGGAGATTTCAATAATGACGACGGCGCAGACTTTACGAACAGGGAAGAAAATGCGTTGCATATCATTGTGATGAAGGATGTTACGCGCCAGATGATATTGGACGGTTTCACCGTTACCAACGGCGGAAGCACGGATTCGGCAACCGTCTATTACGAAAACGCCCCGATCCTGCACAGTTGCGGAGGCGGAATCCATGCAATTTCCAATACCGAATCGTCTCCAAGCCTCTTCAATCTTATCGTCAAAAACAACAAAGTAAGTTTGGATGGAGCAGCATTTTACAGTTATTCCAATGACAAAACTGGACCAATATTATTTAATGTTCAGATGCTTAACAATGTTTCCGGCGAGTACGGCGGCGCGATTTATATTCGTGGAAATTCTCCCGAACCTCACATTACCAATTCCATTTTTGCAGGTAATTCTGCTCTTGTACAGGGCGGTGCGATACTTTGTGTCGGAAATAATAATGCATATGCATGGCTTTATGGTGTTCTGTTGAGCGGTAATCAGGCGGAGAATGGTGCAGGCGCTTATTTTATTGCTTTGGAAGGCAATACGCGACCTTTTCTTTTCAATACCACCATCAGCGGAAATAAGGCTGAAAAGGGCGGTGGAATAGTGGTAAATTCAAGTGTGGGCGAAGCAAATCTGGTCCTTACGAATACGGTAATTTGGGGAAATGACGCCGGACAATACCCTAATATTTACGTAAATGGATTGAAAGGCAGCAATCCGGTTTATACTTCTTATGATAACAGTTTGATTGAAGAAGAGGAATTGGGCGGTTCCAATCTATCCGGAATCACCAAACCACTGTTTATAAATCCTGTAGAGGCGCAAGCCGCACCGACCATTGCCGGAGATTATCAATTGCAGGAAAACAGTCCGTTGATAGATATGGAAACAATTATATCTGATGCAACAGACAACGATCTGACTGTTGATTTAGCCGGTAATCCGAGAGTTTTTGGCTCTACGACCGATATTGGAGCCTATGAATATCAGGGAACTACGGGAAATGAGGTCATCAATTCCGGTCAATCGGTTTGGAGCAGCGGCGAAACCCTGTTTGTGTCCGTTAAATCCGACAATTCCACGCTGAAAGTCCATTCGATGAACGGTCAGTTGGTACAACAATCCAATAATCTGACGGTTGGGACTCATGAATTTGTTCTACCGAACGGTTTGTATATCGTAACTCTCAATGAAAAAGAACATTATAAAATTTTAATCAAATAATATCATGAATATCAAGAAGATTCTAATACTGTTGTCGGGTATTTTCCTGTTTGCCCATTTAGCGATTTCGCAGCCCGAAATCATAGCCCATCGCGGATTTTGGAATACGGAAAAATCTGCCCAGAACTCCATCAAAGCCATGAAATTAGCCGATAAAGCCAAAGTTTACGGCTCGGAATTTGATGTGATTCTGACAAGAGACGGCGTTCCCGTTGTCAATCATGATCCTGAAATAGAGGGATTTAATATAGAAGAAACAAATTATGAAACACTTAAAAACCTGAGACTGAGCAATGGAGAGAAATTGCCAACCTTGAAAAAATTTTTAACACAGGGACGAAGAAACCAATTCACCCGGCTGATTCTCGAAATTAAACCGCATCGAAGCGAAAAAAACGAGTTGCGGGCGGTAGAAACGATTGTGAAAATGGTGAAAAATTCGTTGGTAACCGGCAAAGTGGATTATATTTCTTTCAGCCTGTTCATTTGCGAAGAATTGCGCCGCCTGTCTCCCGAATCCGAGATTTATTATCTGAACGGCGATCTTTCGCCCGAAGAGATTTATGACCTGGGATTCACGGGATTGGATTACAATAGCAAGGTTTTTCTGGAAAATCCGGACTGGATTGAAAGAGCCCGCGAACTGGGACTGAAAACCAACGTCTGGACGGTCAATAACGAGGAACAGATGATAAGATTCATGGATATGGGCGTTGATTTTATCACAACGGATAATCCTTTGTTACTCAAGGAAATAATTATGTCGGAATATTGAAAATATCCTATGGACGTAACGGAACTGCCATTCAACAGTTTTATCGGTCTGAAAATGTCCGACAGGAGCGGATTTCTTCTTATGCTGGAAAACCGCCACGAGTATCGGAACCATCTGAATACGGTACATGCAAGCGCCCTGTTTTCATTGGCGGAAGCAAGCAGCGGGCATTTTTTACTCGGCGAATTTTCGGAATTGACAGATATAGTGCCGGTTGTGAGGACAGTTGAAACCAAATACAGAAAACCCGCGACGGGCAAAATTTTTTCCAGGGCAAAGTTTCGGGAAGCCGAAAAAAATGAAATCCTGAACATGCTGAGTCAGAGGGGAAGAGCATTATTCAAAGTGGAAGTATCGCTGTTTGACGAGGCGGATGTGTTGGTTATGCAGTCTGTTTTTGAATGGTTTTGTTCAATTGACAATTGACAATTTTCAAATCTTCAAATCCTCAAATTTTCAAATCTTCACCCCTTTTTCCCAATAATCTCAAAAAAAACAGGGCTGCCTCCAAAGACAGCCCCGTTTCACTTCACATTTTTATATACTCCCGAATACCCTTATTTATTGACTATCACCTTCTTTACCCAGCCGGAACTCCCCTGAACAATCAAAACCGCACCTTTTAATTGATTTACGGTACATTTTGCTTTGCCCGGTTCTTTCTGTAAGTTATACAGCAATACGCCACGTGTTGAATAAACTTGCACTATTTCGGCAACCGGACTGTTGACATACAGGGTATTACCGAAAATATAGGCTTCCGTTTGCGCCGAAATGTCAGAAATTCCGACATAGGAGTGATCAACCCGGATTGAAACCGGAATTTCGGATTCCTCGATGCTTGTACCATCTTCAAAATCAAGGTTTACGTCCCGGATAACAGCCCGGTAGGTTCCGTCAGAAACCGATGTGTTCACTTTGTAAACAATATTCACAATCTTTTGGTAAGTCAGTTCCGTGCCGCTACGCAAAAGTTTTGACGTAATGGTGAACAGCCAGGTATTATTACTTTCCTGCGTAACGGTCAATGACAGATTTCCTTTCAATTCATCAACCAAGCCGGTAGCATACACGTCCACCGACATGCCGGCGGGCAGCGTGAGTCTGAACGTTCCGGTAAACGGTACATCCGAGGGGATTTCCAGTGAAACTTCGATGGCGCCTGTTCCGTTAGAACCGGCAGGCTCTCCTTCGCCGACAACTACCGTTTGACTGTTTTGAATGCTCACCCAACACTGTGCCATAAAGTCGCCATCGTCTGTTATAACGGCGACAATAACAGTTCCCGCCTTCTTTGCCGCAATCAAACCGGTTGAGGAAACCGTAGCGATCGAGGAATTGCTGCTACTCCATTTGACTTTTTTGTCGGTGGCATTATCCGGCGTAACCGTAGCCGTCAATTGTTCGCTATCGCCAATTTTCATGGATACGGCGTATTTATTGAGGCTGACGCCGGTTACAGCAACCGTAACAGGAGATGATTTGCCGCGGTTTACGGTTACGGTATAAGTCCGCAGACTGCCATTCTCGGCTTTGACGGTAATGTAGAAGACGTTGCTGCCGACGCTCAGGGATTTCGTCCCGTCGCCGCTGACCGTTGCCGCCGCATGACTTGCCGTAGCCGTCAAGGTAATGGAATTTACGCTGTTGGCCACTTCCACCGTATATTCGGTAATATTCGGACTGAACGCCGGGGTAAGCGTACCCGAACTGACCGCAATTGCGGCAAGTGTGGCGTCGGAACTTAATACGGCATTTACCGTAACCGTACAGGTTGCCGTTTTGCCGCCGTCGTCGGTCGTAACCGTGATAATGGCGGTTCCGGCTGCCTTTGCCGTAATCAAACCGGTGGTAGAGACCGTGACAACCGAAGCGTCGCCGGTACTCCAGGTAACGTTATGGTCGGTGGCGTCGCTCGGCGTAACCGTGGCGATCAACTGTTCGCGGTCGTCAATTTCCATGGTTAAAGCAGTTTTATCGAGGCTGACTCCCGTTACGTAGATTATTTTCGGATTAACCGTAACCGTACAGGTCGCCGTCTTGCCGCCGTCGTCGGTCGTAACCGTGATAATGGCGGTTCCGGCTGCCTTTGCCGTAATCAAACCGGTGGGAGAAACATCGGCTATCGAAGCGTCGCCGGTGCTCCAGGTAACGTTATGGTCGGTGGCGTCGCTTGGCGTAATCGTGGCGGTCAATTGTTCCGTATCGCCAATTTCCATGGTTAAAGCAGTTTTATCGAGACTGACTCCCGTTACGTAGATTATTTTCGGATTAACCGTAACCGTGCAGGTCGCCGTCTTGCCGCCGTCAGCGGTTGTAACGGTGATGGTGGCGGTTCCGGCTGCCTTTGCCGTAATCAAACCGGTGGGAGAAACATCGGCTATCGAAGCGTCGCCGGTACTCCAGGTAACGTTTTGGTCGGTGGCGTCGCTTGGCGTAACCGTGGCAGTCAACTGTTCCGTATCGCCAATTTCCATGGTTACGGCGGTTTTATCGAGACTGACTCCGGTAACGGATATTTTATTCTCGAAAGCGCCTGACGCCGTCTCGCTCCACTGCCCGTAGTTATCCATAAACTTGACATTAAACGTGTGTTGCCCTAATGTCAAGGTGTTGGGTATCGCCATATCGGTGTTCAGGGCAAAGGTTTTCTCCGGTGTTATTGACGTCGTCGTTGCGTTGCCGTAGTCATCGTCAAACCAGTAAACATACTCTGCAATGCGCTGTTCGCCATCTTCCGGAAGAAACCGACTGTCGCTTTTCAGGAAATAATGCGTTGAGGTAGCCGAATACATCCCGTTCGTTGAACCGGTACGGAATGTAATGCGGTGAACACCCTGCGAAAGCCCTGCAGCAGAAACATCCAGCGGAACAAACGCGTTGCCGGAAGCGAGAGCATGGGTCTGCACCTGTGCAAAATCATCGTCGAACCAGTATTCCAGCACATTGGCTCCTTCGGATTCTCCGATTTTGAAGATATAAGCCTGTGAAACAGCCGTATAAACGCCTTTCGTAATTTTGGCGCGGAAATAAAGCCGGTGGAAGCCAAACGGAAGTCCTTTCGTCTCCAACTGCGTAATGGAATACGTGGAGCCGCTTCCGCCCGCAATTTCCCTCTTACCGGCAAAATCATCGTCAAACCAGTATTCCAGCGCATTTGTTCCGGATTCGTCCGCGTGATTGATTTTCAAAAACCAGTGCGAACTGACTGCCGAATAACGACCCGCGTCGTCCACCAGCCGCAAATGCAGTTGATGCATGCCCGCCAGCAAACGCAATCCGTCTATGGTAGATAACTGAAACTTGAACATGCCGGAACCGTTAATGGACTTTGTATCAGGATAATCGGACAGATCGTCTATCCAGTATTCCAGATGCGAAACCGTTCCGGTTGTGATCGGGGCTGCTTCCTGCGTGACATTGATCTTTTGCTCCGCTACATCCGTGCCGCTGACGGTGATGGTTGCCGTCAACGGAGAATTTCCCGTATTTGCCGGCGCAGTAACCGTTATCGTCTCGTTATCAGTTCCCGAAGACGGTTCAACCGTCAGCCATGCAACGTCGCTGCTGACTGTCCAGTCGGTATTGGAAGTGATGTCAAAAGTCTTCTTCCCGCCGAAGGCTGTAAAATCAAGTTGAGTGGTTGTTAAGGACAATTCTGTGGTCGTCCCGTCGTCAATGTTAAAATCTTTCCATACAGCAGCCTCTTGATAAGCCTTTTTGGTACCGCTTGGCACATGCAAAGTTACATTCGAAATATTTACATTGCTGAATGTATTTTCAGGTACAACTATCGGATTCTCCCAAGTAACCGTAATATCGGTCAGAGCGGTACAGTTTGAAAAGGCGTAATCTCCAATCGTTGTTACAGAATTGGGAATTGTGATGGAAACAAGGTTATCAAGACTTTGAAAAGTACCATATCCAATAGAAGTTACGTTGTCTCCAATCACTACCGAACGAATATCAGAACGGACATCAAACCAGGGAATATCATCCGTAACGTTATATTCCGGCATCGCTTCTCCTTCGCTTGCAGTAGAGAATACGGACAAAAGACCTTCAGCATCCAATGTCGCTGTCATGGTTTCGGATAACTTCCAACTATATGTTAAATAAAAAGCCATAATTTCTCCTCCGAAGCCGTCTATGCTAATATCGGTTAACCGACGATGTGTATCAGTACCATCCCATAACTTGGGATAAAAATTCCCTGATGTAAATGTGCCAGCCGAATAGGACGATGAACTGTTTGATGGTTCAATATATACGCGCATGTGATCGGATAGTGTTTGAGGAGTAATTCCTGAATAATTATTAACGGTATTATTTTGCCATGCAGTTGCATTATAATCAATATGCCAAATCAACATACCGCCAGGACCGTCAGGTGAGTTATTTCCAATATACTTATCCCAGCCTATTTTTTCCCGGTATTCCAAAATAAAAAACTCATTGGGATTAGGATCTGCTCCATTCAGATTATGGGCGTTTGCGGCTACTAAATATGCCTGTCCTTTGGTGTTGTTTTCAGATAATGTTTTTCCAAGTGGATAAAGCGTTTTATATCCCGGGGAAGTAAGTTCTTCCGGAGTAAGCCATCCGAGAAAAAACCGATCATAAGCAGATAAAGCTGGAGGTGTGCGTGAATCGTTATTATAAGTTCCATGATCCATAATACTCCAATCCACAAGTGTAGGAATGGGATTATTTTTATCCGTATCCGTATGATAATAATCGGGTAAACCGAGAATATGTCCAAATTCATGGACAAAAGTTCCGATATTTATCATAGTAGTGGATTTGGGGCTATCATCTTTTAATTCAGACGTTACAAAATAGTCAAAAACACGCACATCGTCAAAAATAGTACTTTCAATAGTCCAAGTATAATTTGCATCTATATATTCAGCTACCGGATATATTGACCATCGGTGAGACCAAACATTTGACCAAAGATTTGACTTTATACCATCTTCAGTACCTCTTGCCCTATCCCAGCCTGCAACAATACAAAGTACATTATCAACCTTTCCATCCTCATCTTTATCGTATTTGGCAAAATCTACTGAAATGTCCAGCAGGCGACAGGCTTCTATGATCATGTCAGTTTCAAAATCTCCTGCAATACTTTCTTTTTCAATGTCCTGTTTTGATAAATAGTATTGAGCAGTGTTAGACAATTTAACAGGCGGCATAACGTCAAAATTTGGCTGAAATTTTCCATAAGAACTTGCTTCAAAAAAATCTTTCGCAGAACCGGTACTGCCGTTGGCAGAATAACCTTTTTCATTCAAAAGTGCTGAAAATCTGGTCTGCGCTGTTGAGCGGTCATTAAATTCTCTGTCCGAAAACTCTATGAGCAATACAAGAAAATTCGGATTGCCTGTTGTTGGAGTTCTTCGCAGTTGTACACTCGACCCAGACCCACTTCGCAGGCTTACGGCACTTCTCGCATTACGTAATCTGGAAATTTCACCGTTCATATCCAGAGACTTCAGAAAACTTGCATCAGCAACATTTCTTGCATTTGCATTGCGGGCAATGCGGTTTGTCGGAGCAAGCTTTCCTGCTTTTGAAACGGTTGCATATACGTAAAAATTTTTCTTGTCTTTTACTATCATATAACCGTCCTCTGTGGTTGTATAGTTAAACCATTCATCTCCATTTAGCCGGATAGTCAATGTTGTACCATCAGGTTGAGTAACTTTAATGGGATAAGGATATGCCGGCACGGCTAAAACGTCATGCCTCAAAAAGATTAGAAAGCATACGAATAATCCAAACGACAATTTTTTTATTATGATTTTTTTCATACTCATAACATATTTTTCTTCAAACAGTTATGAAAATTTTACGGTTCGACGCTGACCGTTATCTCTACCGGAAGATTGCCGTTTGCGTCCGTTTGTTCCGCTATTTTTTTGGAGACGATGCGCGGACCCGGCGGCAATGCCTTATCGCTGAAACCCGTGCCGCCGTAAACGCCCACCGTATTGTCGCCTTCTTTCAGGTGAAAATTGGAACTTGGATCTACACCTTTATTGGGACCGACAAAAGCTTCCGTCCAAACAAGAGGTATATCACACATATTCCCTCCACCTGCATTATTATAAATAATTTCACTTTCTTTTGTAAAATAACCACAATAATTTGCACCATATCCGCTATAACCGAAATTTTCTATAACATTATCAATTATTGTAGAACTATAGATATAAGTCAAAGAAGTAAATGGATCAGTAGTACTACAACGAGTACCGCCTATTATAATATTGTTTTTAATGGTACCTCCGTTTATATGTGTAATTTGATTTGTAATATTATTACTAAAAGTGATAGGAGAATCTCCGCCATTAGAACGATTTCTCACATAATTCTGATTAATCAACACCCCTTGACAATTGCTGTTTTTTACCTGCACACTATTTACATTGCAATAACGCAGACAAAAAATGTTTACTGCCGCTGCAGTTGTTCCAATATTTACATCTCCACTCAAATACAGTCCCATCACGGCGCTGCCGTCCGAGCCGCCTTCAAAGAAGAAATTACCGCTTACGGTGGTATTTCCGTCCGCATTGTCATTGTCGGGGCGGTGTCCGATACCGATAATCGTCAGTTTTTTGGTGATTTTGGTTTCGTCCTTAATCTGAAATCCGCCGCCGGAGAGATAGACGGTACTGCCGTCCTGTGCTCCCTGAATGGCGAGGTTCAAATCGGTGAAAAGCGTGGTTTCTCCGGTGGGAGTTACGACTGAAATTTGCTGTGCGCTCACGACGCCTGCGCTCAAAGCCAACAGGGCAAGCGCGAAAATTGATTTGTAAATCTGTTTCATAGTTGTAAAATTTTTTAATTATAATTAATTGTTTATCTATCATTTAAAATAAAAGCGGACTTACATATTTGTCCGCGAGGTTGTGAGAATTACCCGAACCAGAAATAAGCAAATCCGCACTGCTGCGGCATTTATACTTATCCCTCCGATTCATTTGAAACTTCTCACATTTCGCGAACAGGAACATAGCCAAATGCTACTTTATATAACTCTACCCGTGCCTTTCGGCATATTGATTGTCATGTCATATTGTTCAAAAAAGCGCTTCCGGTTCTACCTTATTTCCGTCTTGATTTTTGCAGGGAGTCGAAGCGCATTGAAAACTCTCCGAAAAACCGCCGCAAAAGTAACAACTATTTTTGAATAAACAATGAAAAAAATTGACTTTTAAATTAAGCTGTCAAAATTGGCGATCGAATGGGAGAAGGGGTGAACGGGAGAAGGGGTGAACGGGTAAACGGGTGAAGGGGAGAACGGGTAAACGGGAGAACGGAAACCACCCCGTCGCTCCGCGCCACCCCTACCGCTCGCGCCGATTTGTAATCGGTGTGACGAATAAAAAAATACGCACCGATTGCAAATCGGCGCGAGCGGTATTATTCATAAAAATGTATTTTTGTGGTTACTGGAAAATAGTTGAATACATTTTGTGAAATGAATACTCTAATTGCTCGGTGGAAGATATCTTCCACCGAGCGACACATCCCTGACGGGATACAAACGGCTTTAGGTGTAATATTGAGTATTCCTATTTCTTAATTTATCTAAAATTATAAAAAAAATATCTAAAATTGAACTTCTCCGAACGGGGAGAGGCGTACCTTTGCAGCGTCTAAGAGAGATTTTGTAAAATTTGGTTCAATAAATTATAAAAACATGAAAAATAAGTATTTAAGAAGTATTATTTTTGTATCGTTACTTCTCGCAGCGGGCTACTCGTCCGCAGTCGGACAGCCCAAGGAGCCGGAAACCCTGAAAGACGCCCTGAAAGGACGGTTTTATATCGGAACCGCCATAAACGTACCGCAAATTTTGGGAAAAGACACGACAAATGTGAACATCATCCGGCAGAATTTCGATGCGATTGTTGCCGAAAATTGCATGAAAAGCATGTATCTGCAACCGCGCGAGGGAGAATTTAATTTCGCGGAGGCGGACAAATTCGTGGAATTTGGCGAGCAGAACGGAATGTGGATTACCGGTCATTGCCTGATATGGCACAGCCAGTTGCCCCGCTGGTTTTTTACGGACGCAAACGGCGAAACCGTTACGGCGGAAGTTCTCAAGGCGAGAATGAAAAGCCACATATCCACGGTGGCGGGACGGTATAAGGGGCGCATCAAAGGCTGGGACGTGGTCAATGAAGCCATCATGGAAGACGGTTCGTACCGCAAAAGCAAGTTTTATGAAATTCTGGGCGAGGAATTTATTCCGCTGGCATTTCAATATGCACACGAAGCCGACCCCGACGCCGAATTGTACTACAACGACTATAACGAATGGTATCCCGGCAAGTCCGAGGCGATTGTCAGACTGGTTAAAACGCTGAAAGAAAGAGGTCTCCGTATTGACGCTGTCGGAATGCAGGCGCATCTCGGAATGGAAAGTCCTTCGATCGCCGAATACGAAACGGCTATACAAACGTATGTCAATGCGGGCGTCAATGTGGTTGTTACGGAATTTGACCTTTCCATTTTGCCCTCTCCCCGGCGGGGAATAGGCGCCGAAATATCAACGAACATCGAATACCAGAAAGAATTTAATCCCTAT
>JAITMT010000447.1 GCA_031277235.1 Tannerella sp. | reverse complement strand
CGTATCTATGCGGAGCACAAAGGTTTTTATCTTATTTTCAGACATTTACGATTTCAAATTTGAAGATTTGAAGATTTGAGAATTTGAAGATTCCGGTGTTCTTTGTTTCAAAATTTCTTCTATTTCCTCACTCCGCTGCGTACCGACCAAAATCCGCTTGCCGTTTTTCAGTTCGAGTTGCAAACCGATGTTACCGTACAGTTTATAGACTATTGAACTACTGAGGCGGTTATTAATCAGTGGATTGTATTTTCGAATGTATATTGTTTCGATGTCGTCCCAGACCACAGTTTTATATCGCCATAACGAAGGAAAATATCGTATCGAAATACCATTGTTGTCAATGACTGTTTCCAAACGTGTGAAACATAGAAAAAACAGGCTGATAATCAGTGCTAAAGGAACAAAAATAGATAATCCTGTATCCGACATGGGATTATTGCCAAACTGCCTGTGAAAAACAATTTGTTGAACGAAACCGAAAATGAACAGTCCGTTTATAAACAGCGCCAAAAGCCACCAATACCAGCATTTTAGATTCAAAACATTCTGGTTTTCGTAAAAATTGATTTCCTTTTGCTTCATAAAAAATCATTGTCAATTGTCAATTATAAAGCGTTCCCGTGTTGACAATCGGCGTAGCCCGTTCGTCGCCGCAGAGAATCACGAGCAAATTCGACACCATTGCCGCCTTTTTCTCGTCATCGAGTTCAATAATCCGCTCGTCTGAAAGTTTGTTGAGGGCGTTTTTGACCATTCCTACCGCACCTTCCACAATTTTTTCACGGGCCGCGATAATCGCCTCCGCCTGTTGGCGGCGCAACATAACCGCCGCAATTTCAGGCGCATACGCCAGATAATTCACCCGCGCTTCCATTACTTCGATACCGGCAATCGCCAGCCGCTCATTCAACTGTTTTTCAAGGATTTCGTTGATTTCCTCGCCGCCGCTGCGCAACGTCAGTTTTTCGTCCTCGTTTTCCATGTTGTCGTAGGCGTACATTCCCGCCACATAGCGCAACGCCGCATCACTCTGAACCTTAACGAATTGCTCGTAAGATTTCATTTTATCGCCTACTTTGTTAGGGACAGCCGCATTGATAGTTGCAGAACTGTCAATGTCAAAACTCGCCTTGTAGGTGTCCACCACGCGCCAAACCAGCACCTGACCAATCATAATCGGGTTTCCCTTTTTGTCGTTTACCTTAATCGGTTCGGCGTCCAAATTCCTGGCTCTCAATGTCAAGGGCTTTTTGGCAAAAAACGGATTGACCCAATAATAACCGTCTTCCTTGACTGTCCCGCGGTATTTTCCGAAAAACACCAGAACTCGCGCTTCATTCGGCTCAATTCGCATAAAACCGAGCCAGAAAATCATGTGTTTTATAAAACCGATTATTGCCAACACAATGCAAACAATTCCCAAAACGGAATTTGGATTTGCTCCCAATTTGTTTGCTCCGAAAACAATCAGAGCAACAACAGCAATCAATAATAAGAAGTTGAAAACAAGCATCATAATGCCGTTTAACTTCATTCCCGAGAAAATTCTTTCTTTTGTAAGTTCCATAATTATTTATATTTATAATGATATTATTTTGATATTATTTTTCGGCAAAGATACGGACACTTTTTGAATAAACAAACAAAACAGGGAAAAAATGATATTTTTTTGTAATTTTGCCAGTCAATAATGGAATATCAATTGAAGAAAATATATGAAAAATATTAAATATCTGATAGTTGGAACAGGAGGAGTCGGCGGAAACATGGCAGGATTTCTCGCACACAACGGTTGCGACGTAACCTGCATCGCCCGCGGCAAACATCTCGAAGCCATTCGCAACAACGGCTTGCGGTTGAAATCAAGTTTGAAAGGCGATTTTATTGCTCCCGTAAAGGCTTATACATCAGAAGAATATGCAGACAAGGCGGATGTGATTTTCGTTTGTGTGAAAGGCTATTCGCTGGATTCCATTACCGGTTTACTGCAAAAAGCGTCTCACAACGAGACGATTATCATTCCCTTGCTGAATATTTTCGGTACGGGTAAAACGTTGAAACAGTTACTGCCTGATCTTCACGTACTTGCAGGCTGCATATATATTGTAGGTTACGTGTCGGCGCCGGGTGAAATCACGCAGATGCGCAGTGCGTTCCGTGTCGTTTTCGGCGCTATGAAAGGGACAACGATTGACGCCGATTTACTGCAACAGGTTCGTAACGATCTAACTGACAGCGGAATAAAAGTGGATATTTCGGACAATATCGAACAGGATACGTTTTTGAAATTTTCGCTAATTTCGGCAATGGCTTGTACGGGTGCGTATTTCGATGTTCCGATGCGGGCTGTACAAATGCCGGGAGAGGAACGGGAAGTCTTTACATCCTTGTCATCAGAGAGTTACAAAATTGGAAAGGCAATGGGCATCCCTCTCCCCGACAATCTGGCGGAGCACAATCTGAAAATGATTGACGCACTGGATCCCGACAGCACGGCGTCCATGCAGAAAGACATCGCCAACGGTCACGAATCCGAGATTGACGGGCTGCTGTTCGAGTTTATCCGCCTCGCCGAAAAATATCATATTGACGTCCCTGTCTATCGAAAGGTTGCGGAAAAGTTTGGGAAATAGAAAGTTAATTGCATAAGACAGATTGTTTTTGGTAGTAACCCAATATTTCAGATATCTCCATCTGAATAATAAAATACAAGATATTGATATTCAAATATTTATACTTACAGAATAGGAAAAGACAACCTCATTTTTACCTAATTTTAATAACTAAATAACCTCAGTAGCAATGAATTGAGTTATCTCTATCAACCTCATTACCAAATCTACGTTTGATTGTTTTTATAGGTGATTTATTCAAGAAATGAGGTAATGAGATTATAATATGCGTATATTGCTGCTACTGAGGTTATTTAGTTATTAAAATTAGGTAGAAATGGGTTTACTCCTTCTCCCTCGCTACAAACCTGACTACCAGAAAGTTGATCAAGGCAAAAGCGGAGGTTGCAAAAAAGACGATGGGGAAACCGAAATGCCCCGAAATAGTGGAACCGACCATCGGACCCACCACATTGCCGGACGATTGCGCCGTTTGATTGTAACTGAATATTCGCCCGGTGGCTTCCGGCGGCGAGTTTTTCATCAGAATCGCCTGAATGGAAGGCAGTAACGCAGCGTCGGAGACGCCTATGAAGAATCGCAACACCCCTAACTGCCAGATACTTTGCACATAAGCCATGGGAATGAAAAGCAAAACGGAAAGCAGCAAACCGCCCATCAGTATCTTTTGCGTTCCCCATCTGTCGCCGATTTTGCCGAACTGCGGAGCCGCAATCAGCGTGGCAACACCCGGCAAAGCCGCTATAATTCCGCTGATTAGCGACACGTTCGTATCTCCCTGTAAAATCTGTTTCACGTAGAGGCTCAATATCGGATTGATGGAATTGTTGGTGATTTGGATGACCATCGTTGTCAGCAACATTCCGAGAATGACGTGCGGTTTTTGCAGTTGTCCGAAAAGCGCTTTGATGCTGATATTCACCTTGTTTGCCTGTACGGGTGTGAAATTTTCCCTGACCATCAGCGCCGTCATGATGAAAACGAGAAAAATGATGACGCCCGTACAGAAAAATGTTGTTCGGTAGCCAAAAAACTCGGCGATCAGACCGCCCATGATCGGACCTATCAAACCTCCTGCTACACTGCCGGTTGCGAGCGTTCCCAACACTTGACCGCCGTGTTCTTTCGGCGCCGAAGTTGCCATCAGGGCAATCGAATTACTTTTGAATCCCGACAGCAAACCGAGCAAAACGCGCAGGAAAAACAGTTGATACACGTCGGTAACAAAACCCATCAGAAAAATCACGATTGACATGGAAAACGCCGAGCGTAACAGCATGAGTTTGCGCCCTTTCAAGTCTGCCATTTTCCCCCAAAACGGCGAAATGACCGCCATCGCCAGGAAAGTAGCCGAAAAAATAATACCGCTCCAGAGCGTAACCTGCTTTGTAGTAAAATCGCCCAATTCGTTTATATACAATGGTATAAAGGGGACTATCATGCTGTTTGCCGCACCCGACATAAAAGTCCCGAACCATAAAACATAAAGATTTCTGCGCCAATTTTCCGTCGTCCTGTTCATTTGTTTCTGAAAACGGCTGCAAAAGTACTATTTTATTTTTGATGACGGCTAAAGTATTTGGAGATTTGAGAATTTTTGAGTTTAGCGTCAAATTTTTGTAAAAATCAGAACATAAAATAAAAGTGTAAGAAACACGATTGTAAAAGCATAAAACTCATATAGACATGTTACTGTTGTCCCGACGGAGACATGCAGAAATCCTGACTTGAAAGTCTCATTTCGCTTTCCTCACCGTCAGCCCGATATTTTCAATCCCCTTGAGATTGTCCGCGCGCATGCCCTGGCGGAAAACGGCGGTATATTGTCCCGTGTCGGGAAAATGGAAGTTACGGTACAGCGGAAACTCGTTCTGGAAGATGGAAATCCCGCTGCCCGTCCATTTGCCGAAATCGTCGGCAAGCATCACCTCCAGCGTATCGCGGGTCAATGAACTGTCAGCCAGTTCCATGCTGCAAAACAGCCACAGGTTTTTGAACGGATACATGTCATTGTTTCTCAGTTTCACCGAAATATCGTAGGGAACGGCATTGTCCGTAACCGTAAAAGTGAAAAAATATTCCGAATCTTTGTTCCAGATACGGTTTTCTATCGCCACGTATTTGCTGAAAACCGTGTCATCAACGCAAGCGACCAGACAGCAGGCGCCAAGCGCCAAACACCAAGACCGTTTGCCAAATTTCTTCATGCCTGTTCCGGTTTTCTTTTTTTATTTTTTTTCTTCCGGCGATGGTCGAAACGGGAAATATTACCGTCGAGAATATCCTTGGATTCAGGCTTTTCCGAATTCTGTCCGGCATTGCTGACCAGGGAATGAGGTTTTTCGCCTTTGGTATTCATGTTGATGATTTCAAAGGTGCGGTCAGCCGAAATCGCAACAAGTTTCACCGGCGAGTTTTTGTCGGTTGAATACGTAATCAACTTGCTGAAAATGTCCGTCTTGAAGTGATAATAGGTAGAATCCTGCGTATGCAGTTCGATTTTGCGCGAAGGCAACTGCTTGCGTCCTTCGACGTAGGCGTCCACTTCGTAATTGAGACAGCATTTCAGTTTGGCGCATTGCCCCGCGAGTTTTTGCGGATTCATGGACAAATCCTGAAAGCGTGCGGCGTCGGTAGCCACTGAAGTAAAATTGCTCATCCACCCCGAACAGCACAGTTCGCGACCGCACGGACCGATACCGCCGATGCGACCGGCTTCCTGGCGCGCGCCAATTTGTTTCATTTCAATCCGCACGTGGAACGCTTCCGCCAATACCTTGATTAACTGGCGGAAATCAACGCGATCGTCGGCAATGTAGTAGAAAATGGCTTTATTACCGTCTCCCTGATATTCAACATCTCCAATTTTCATGTTCAGCCCCAAGTCCACGGCAATCTGGCGCGATTTGATCATGGTTTCGTGTTCGCGTTTTTTCGCCTCTGCATACTTGTCCATATCGGTAGGCGTGGCGTAACGGTACACTTTTTTAGGTTCCTCGTCGGAACGGTAGCGATTTTTTTTCATTTGCAGCAGGACGAGTTTACCGGTCAGCGTAACGGTTCCAATGTCGTGTCCCGGACTTGATTCTACGGCTACAATGTTGCCTTTCTCCAATGGAAAATGCTCGCTGTTAATGTAATATCCCTTGCGGGTGTTTTTGAACTGCACTTCCACAAAGTCCGTCGGATTTTGAATTGCCAGTATGTTGATATCGTAGAGATAATTGTAGTTGTTCAGTTTGTTGACGGCTTTTGAACAGCCTTTTGCGCTGATACAGCAATCACTCCCTTTATTTTGACAAAATTTCATTTCAAATGAGATTATGTTTCTTGAAAATTTTCCGGATAGCTCCGAGCGCAAAATCCACTTGTTCAAATGTATGCGTGGCTATCAGCGAAAAGCGTATCATCGTATCCTGCGAAGCGACGGCAGGCGATACGACGGGGTTCACAAATATTCCTTCGTCAAACAACTCTTTTACAATCAGGAAAGTAAGGTCATTGTCGCGAACAAACATCGGGATAATCGGCGTTGAAGTATGTCCGATTTCGCAGCCCATGTTGCGAAAGCCATCCAAGGCGTAATGAGTTATTTTCCAGAGGTTTTCGATACGTTCCGGCTCGGTCAGCATGATATCGAGTGCAGCATTGGCAGCCGCCACCGAAGCCGGCGTGCAACTTGCACTGAATATATATGTACGCGCATTGTGACGCAGGAAATTGATCGTGTCCTTGTCCGCGGCGATGAATCCGCCCAGCGAAGCGAATGATTTGCTGAACGTTCCCATCACCAAATCCACGTCGTCGGTTACGCCGAAATGGTCGCACGTGCCGCGTCCGTGATCGCCCAGAACGCCGATTCCATGCGCTTCGTCCACCATAATGTTGGCATTGTATTTTTTGGCGAGACGCACGATTTCGGGCAGGTTGGCAACGTCGCCCTCCATGCTGAAAACGCCGTCGCACACGATCAATTTCACCTTGTCGGGTTCGCATTTCTGCAACTGTCTTTCCAGCGATTCCATATCGTTATGCCTGTATTTCAACTTGTTGGAGAATGAAAGCCGGATACCGGCAATGATGGACGCGTGGTCAAATTCGTCCCAGATGATGTAGTCTTCGCGTCCGGTGAGGCACGAAATAACACCAGCATTCACCTGAAAACCGGTTGAAAACGAAATGGCGTCTTCCTTGCCGACGAATTTCGCCAGGCGTTCTTCCAGTTGCACGTGTATGTCCAGCGTACCGTTCAGAAAACGGGAACCGGCGCAGCCCGTACCGTATTTTTTGATGGCTTCGATGGCTGCTTCCTTGACTTTCGGATGGTTCGTCAAACCCAGATAGGCATTGGAACCGAACATCAATACCTTTTTGCCACTGATGACCACATTCGTATCCTGGTCGCTCTCTATTTCGCGAAAGTACGGATAGATACCCGCCGCCTTAGCCTTTTGCGGAGCGTCATATTTCGCTGTTTTCTCTCTTAATAAATTCATTAAGTTGATTTTTTTTTATTTTTTATTCCGTGGATTTTTCCAAATTCACTGCAAAAGTAATAAAAATTTTTAATCTAAATAAAAATCTTTGGTTAATTCTTGATACCCGGCAGTTCTCTTGTGTGTACCGGTTTCGAGCGTCAGGGAATTAAATTGAGGGTTATCTGACTTGTAATGAGCCAGTTCTATCATAAAACGTTTGGGCTCTTGACCTTCAACGGTAATCACGTCAGTCCGCCGAAGAATTTGCAGATTCCGTGCAGTGATTTGTAAGTCAAGTTCTTTAGCGTTTTCCACGGGAAGAATGAGCGCAATCCGTCCGGTGTCACAAAGCATCTGTAATGACTTTTTTATCAATATTTTGATGGATAATCCGTCGTTATGCCGGGCTTCATTTCGCTGATAGTCGGGAGATTTCATGGAATTGGTGAAATACGGCGGGTTGGAAACGATTAAATCGTACAGAGTATCCGGCTGAAAATCCTGAAATGCAAACAGTTTTGGAAAAACCCGGTCTCCGAACGGCGAATTGCATTTGTTATCAAGACATTGATAATAAGCCTTTTCGTCTATTTCAACAGCGTCCATCAACAGATTCGTCCTGCGCTGAGCCAGCATCAGCGCAATCAGTCCCGTACCGGCGCCAACGTCAAGTCCCCTGTAATGCTCCTTAGGAACCGGAAAATTCAGGTCAGCCCACGCGCCGAGTAAAACGCCGTCCGTACCAACCTTGTGTGCACACCGTTTCTGATTGATTGTGAACTGTTTAAATGCAAAATAATCGTTCGATTTCATGAATAATTTGGTTGAAATGTGAAAAAACGCTGCAAGATAAAGATTTTTTTGAAATAATAGGCAAAATGCGGTAATCATCAGTTTCTACCAAACTTTCATCCCTGCCGGATTTAGAGATCTGAGATTGGTAGAAACGAGATAGATTATCATTGGAGCGTGCCATTGAGGTTCATTTAACCATTTTTTCCGTCGGAATCGCTTGTTTTCTTTTGCTTAAACCAACGCTTTCCATTTAGCGTATGCTTCCTGCGTCTGTTCTTGGGAAGACGGTTCCGGCTCTATGATTTTCAGTTTGGTGAGCGATACAAATGCCTCATCATTAGAATGATAGAAACCGATTCCCATGCCTGCCGCCTTCGCTGCGCCTGCCGCGCCGTCCGTATTTAACAGTTCTATCGTTGCGCCGCTTACATTTGCCAGCGTTTGCGCGAAAATCGGACTTAAAAACATGTTGGCGTAACCTGCACGTATCAGGTTGATATTCATACCCATAGCCGTCATAATTTCCATTCCGTATTGGAACGAAAAGACGATTCCTTCCTGCGCCGCCCGCAGAATGTGCCTTTTATCGTGGACGTTGAAATTCACACCGTTAATGGAGCATCCCGCTTCCCTGTTTTCAAGCACGCGCTCGGCGCCATTGCCAAACGGCGTAATCGAAATACCGTCAGATCCGATGGGCGCCTGCGCCGCGAGTTCGTTCATGTCGGAATAGGACAGTCCTTCAAGCGCCAGATTGCGTTTCAGCCAGGAATTTAAAATGCCCGTACCGTTGATACACAGCAAAACTCCCAGACGATCAACTTCTTGCGTGTAATTCACATGTGCAAAAGTATTTACGCGCGATTTCGGGTCATAATCGGGACGGTCCAATACGCCGTACACAACGCCCGAAGTGCCTGCGGTCGAAGCGATTTCGCCCGGATTAAACACGTTGAGGGACAGCGCATTATTCGGCTGATCGCCTGCACGGTAAGCCACCGGAGTGCCTTCCTTCAAACCCAATTCG
>JAITMT010000468.1 GCA_031277235.1 Tannerella sp. | reverse complement strand
TTATGAAGAAAGCGGAAATATTTTTGGCACGACATATCATATAAAATACAAATCATCACAAATACTGACCCCAAAAATAGACGCCGAACTTCAAAAGTTCGACCTTTCGTTGAATCCGTTTAATCCTAATTCGATAGTTGCAAAGGTAAATCGCAACGAAGATGTTGAAGTTGATGACCGGTTTATTGCCGTATTCAACAAAGCAATCGAGGTGTCGGAAAAGTCAGACGGTTTTTTTGATGTAACCGTCGCCCCGTTAGTAAACTTATGGGGATTCGGATTTGAAAAATCCGACATTATATCGCAGCAAATAATTGACAGTTTAAAGACATTCGTCGGCTATGACAAAATTCGCCTCGAAAACAAAAAAATAGTAAAAGACGACCTTCGCATGAAATTAAACTTTTCGGCAATAGCAAAAGGTTATGCATGTGATGTTATCGCCGCATTACTTGAAAAGGAAGGCAGCGAAAACTATCTGGTTAATATTGGACGTGAAATTGTAACAAAGGGGAAAAATCCAAGCGGAATCTGCTGGAACATAGGCATCAACAAGCCGGAGGATGAAAACGCCGGAATGATAGATGAAATAATGGAGGAAACGATGATGTTTTGCGACAAAAGAGGCATAGCAACGTCGGGCAATTACAGAAATTATTATATCAGAGACGGCAAAAAATATGCTCACACAATAAATCCCAAGACAGGCTATCCTTCGGAAGAAAATATATTGAGTGCCACCATAATAGCCGACGATTGCATGACGGCCGACGCATATGCGACCGCATTCATGGCTATGGGTGTAGAATCCGCATGTCAAATGGCAGAAAATATCTCTGAAATAGAATACTATTTGATTTGCTCCGACGAAAACAATCCTCACAAATTCAAAATAATATATTCTGCAGGAATGAAATCCATGCTGAAAAAATAGAACTCTGCTTAAAACCTCTCACAAGTTAGCGATAATCGTACCGAAAATAAAGTGCTATCCCGAAAACATGGCGAGAAAAGCAATAAACACAAAAAATGCCTTCACGCAACCTGCGCTTTGGTGCAACGGCGGCAGTAGCTCTGTAGAAAAGGTAGTGTTAAATTGAACGTTAGTCGCCCGCATGAATCTTTGTGGACCCCCCGCCTGCGTGAAGCCGCCACTATGTTATATGCAACCCGGACAGTGCACCGGGAAAGCAGCCCGTGGCAGAGAGAAAATAAATATTGACGGGAACGGGAAAATATTTTGCAAATCAGGAAATAAACATTACTTTTGCAGCATAAATTTGTGAGCCATGCAGGAAAAAATAAAGGATAAATACATAGATCCCTTTACCGACTTCGGTTTCAAGAAACTGTTCGGAGAAGAATGCAACAAGGACCTGTTGCTTGACTTTCTGAACGAACTTTTGCACAGGGAGGAAGGGAAAATAGTATCCCTGTCGTATCTTAAAACCGAAAGACCGGGCATATCCGAATCGTCCCGCAAGGCGGTTTTCGATCTTTACTGCGAGAACGAGAAAGGCGAAAAGTTTATCGTTGAACTCCAGAAGACGAAGCAGGAATACTTTAAGGACCGCACGCTGTATTACAGCACGTTTGCCATCACGGAACAGGCGATTCACGGCGAGTGGAATTTCAATCTGAAAGAGGTTTATGTAATAGCCATTCTTGATTTCGTATTCGAGGAAGACAGGAATGACCGGGACAGATACCGGTACGATGTAATGCTGACGGATGTAGAGACGCACAAGGTTTTTTACGACAAGTTGAAGTTCGTATATCTGGAGATGCCGAAGTTTACGAAAGAAGCGGATGAGTTGGAGACGCATTTTGAGAAGTGGATGTATGTTCTAAAAAATCTCAGGCGACTGGACAATATCCCCGATAAACTGCAGGATCGAATTTTCGAGAAAATTTTTGCTGCTGCCGAGATCGCGAAACTGACTCCCGAAGAATACCGGGCATACATTGACAATTTAAACTCGTACAGGGATTTAAAAAACTCTTTGGACTATGCAGAGGCAAAAGGGAGAGTAGAAGGAAAAGCAGAAGGGAGAGCGGAAGGTGAAAAGTTAAAGACGATAGAAATTGCAAAAGGATTAAAAGCATTTGGCATGCCGTTTGAGCAAATTTCGACAGTCACACAATTATTAATTGAAGAAATAGGGAAACTGTAGAAATGGCGGATAATAACCGGCAGTTTGGCAAAATTGGGGCGGTAAAGTGTCAGCCGAAATTCGGCGCGTCCTTTGACTGTCGGTGTCAATCTGCCTAAAAAGTAATTGTTTACAAGGATTCGGTTGCCTGTATGATAACGCAACTTGATTCTGCCAACAATAGTTATAATCTTCAGAGATGAATATGAAGAAAAAAACGTTGGAGTCAATTGTTTGAATAAAAAACGAAGAAATACCTGCCGATAACGGGCGTGCCTGTTGTACAATTGCCTGATTCCTACCAAAACTTCCGGGGACATTATCGTTGCCATGAATAAATCTTTTTCCCCCGCAAAATTCTTTTTCCAATATTTTTTGTATCTTTGCGACCTGACTATTTAAAGAACAAAAATATGAAGAGAATTATTGCAACAGGGATAGCATTGTCTATCAGCCTTATTGCCACAGGCTTACGGGCACAGGACGACAAAAGCGGCTACGAATTTACAACCGTTAAGGAAATCAAAATCACGCCGGTCGAAAATCAAAGCCGGTCGGGAACATGCTGGTCTTTTTCCGGCGTCGGATTCATTGAAGCAGAGTTGCTTAGGTTGGGAAAAGGCGAATACGACCTGTCGGAGATGTTCATCGTGAACAAATCGTACATTGACAAAGCCGATAAATACGTGCGGCTGCACGGTTTTCTGAATTATGCGCAGGGCGGCTCGTTTTATGACGTACTGTACGTTTTCAAAAATTACGGAGCGTTGCCCGAAAGCGTTTACAAGGGACTCGAATACGGCGATACAACGCACATTCACAGCGAGATGGAACAGACCTCACTGGCATTTTTGAAAGTCATCGTTGAGAATCCGAACGGCAAATTATCGTCCGTCTGGAAAAAAGCGCATCAGGGAATCATCGAATCTTACCTGGGCGAGATTCCCGAAAAATTCATGTACAACGGCAAGGAATACACGCCCGAAAGTTTCGGTAAGTCGCTGGGACTGAACATAGACGACTATGTAAACCTGACTTCCTACACCCACGAGCCGTTCTACAAACCTTTCGCCCTCGAAATTCAGGATAACTGGCGCTGGGGCACATCGCTCAACTTGCCGTTGGACGAGTTTATGCAGGTGATTAACAACGCGGTAGATAACGGATTTACGATTGCCTGGGGCACCGACGTCAGCGAATCGGGTTTCACCCGTAATGGAGTCGCTGTAATGCCTGATATTGAGTATTTTGAGACCAAAGGCTCCGACCAGGACAGATGGGTGGGTTTAAGCCGGGTAGAGCGGGCTGCGAAAATCAATCAACTGACCGAAAGTCCTTGTAAAGAGGTAGATGTAACGCAGGAAATGCGTCAGGAGGCTTACGACAATTACGAAACAACCGACGACCACGGAATGCTGATCTACGGCACGGCAAAAGACCGCACCGGAAAGAAATATTTCCTGGTAAAAAATTCGTGGGGAACGGATAACAAATATAAGGGAACATGGTATGCCTCAGAGGCTTTCGTTGCCTACAAGACGATGAACATTGTGGTGCACAAGGACGCGCTTCCCCAGGCAATCAAGTCAAAACTCGGAATAAAATAATCAACCATGGAATCACTATTGGAAAAAACCGATGTAGCGCGTCAGAAAGGGCGTAAATGGCGCAAAATCAGGAACAGCATCGTTTTTGTGCTGCTGTTCGGATTTCTGATTTGGGGCTATGTGCGTTTCTACTATCCTTTTGCTGAGGGAGTTAAGTCGGGAAAACTTAATTATGTTGTTTATAAGGGATTGATTTTCAAGACGTATGAGGGAAAATTGATACAGTCGGGCATCAAACCCTCGGCAGAAGGCGGCATACAGTCCAACGAATTTGTATTTTCGGTCGGCGAAAAGGAATTGGCCGAACAGTTGATGCACGCAGGCGGCAAAACCGTTGAACTGCATTATACTGAATACTTTGGAGCTATCCCCTGGCGTGGCTATTCGCGGTATGTGGTGGATAAAATCGTGAGTATTTCCGATGTGCCCGTCACGGAAGAATCCACGGAAAACGCCCTCCAATTATAACGACTAACTACTTAAAAATCAACAATTAAAATGTTAAGAATAGGCTGTCACTTATCAATTTCCGCCGGTTTCACGGCAATGGCGAAAGATGCGCTTTCGATTGGCGCAAAAACGTTTCAGTTTTTCACGCGCAACCCTCGCGGCGGCAGTGCAAAAACCATCATTCAAAAAGATGTGGATGAATTTTTAAGGATTTGCAGGGAAAACGACCTGTCTAATTTTCTGGCGCACGCCCCCTATACGATGAATATTTGCGCTGCCGACGCGGGAATCCGCAAGTTTGCGCACGAAATGATGATTGACGATTTGGGGCGGATGGAAAATCTGCCCGGAAGTCTCTACAACTTTCATCCCGGCAGTCACGTGCAACAGGGTGTTGAAATCGGGACGAGGTATATCATTGATACACTGAACGATGTATTGCATCCTCAAATGACGACCACCGTGCTGCTCGAAACGATGGCGGGCAAGGGAAGCGAGATAGGACGCACGTTTGAGGAGTTGCGCGCCATCATTGACGGCGTGAAATTGCAGGAGAAAATGGGCGTTTGCTTAGATACGTGCCACATTTACGATGCGGGTTACGATATTGTGCAGAATTTGGACGGCGTGCTGGATGAATTTGACCGTATTGTCGGATTGAACAGGCTGAAAGCCATCCACTTAAACGACAGTAAGAATCCGTTCAAAAGCCACAAGGACCGCCACGAAACCATCGGTAACGGAAGTATCGGTTTGCAGACTATAACGCGGGTCGTTAATCATCCCAAACTGAGGCATTTACCCTTCTATCTCGAAACGCCCAACGAACTGCCCGGTTACGCCGATGAAATCAAACTGCTCAAAAGCGTCTATCAGGAATAAAGTTGAATCACGATGGGTTACACGAATTACTACGCTAAATCGGGAATGTTTCACGCTTCGTTGCCCTTGATCATGCACACGGGGTTGGATGTATTATTGTTTGGAAAGCCTGAAAATCAGTTGAATCAGACATGGCTGGAAATGGAACGGGAAATCAAGCGGCTGGAAAAAATATTCAACCGTTTCGACCGCGAAAGCGAAGTTGCCAAAGTCAATACCGACGCCCAGTTCAGACCGGTTGAACTCTCTGATGATCTGTGGAATATGATGTCCGCCTGCCGTGATTTCTATGCAAAAACAGACGGAAATTTCGATGTTACGTTCTCCAATTTTCAACACCTGATATTCACGGAAAACGCTCACAGCGTGCAATTTAATAAATACGGCATGTTTCTTGATTTCGGAGGCATAGCCAAGGGATACGCCTTAAATTACGTTCACAAAATCATTCAGGAAGCTGATATTCAAAGGGCTTTGATAAATTTTGGCGACAGTTCGGTATTGGCGGTAGGCAGGCATCCGCACGGTGAAACGTGGAGTGTTGTAGCCCGCTATCCTTTTAATGATAAGGAATTGACTGTCATTAACTTGGTGGATACGTCCCTGTCTGTTTCGGGAAATTCGCCGCAAAATCCCAATCATATATACAGTCCTGAAAATAAGGACTATATAACAGGAAATGGAATGGTTGCCGTCGTAACCGACAATCCGGTAGAAGCGGAAGCCATCACAACGGCTTGGCTGGCGTCCGGCAAAAAAGAGCCGGCTTGGTTGCAGAATTTT